>CBFHQE010000001.1:0-114131 GCA_965657935.1 Maricaulis sp.
CCTTGAAGGCGACAACAAAGGCATCCTTGGCGAGGCGCCAGCGCTTGGGCGTGAACAGGACCTTGCCAGTCCCGTCCAGAAAGGGCCCATAACCAAACGCTGCGTCCGGTTGCCCGGTAAAGCTCTTCACCTTGCACTCGCCCTTGACGCCATGCGCACCGGCAATGGCTGCAACGAATACGAGATCATCGGCAGTTTTGGCCATGGGAAACCCTCGTCACGTCATCCCTGCCATGGCAGGGATGACGGCTGAATTGCCTGATTTACTCAGACTTTTCTTCGGCAGCTTCGGCTGCCGCCGCCTTGGCTTCTTCTTCAGCAGCCTTGCGCTCTGCTTCTTTCTCGGCCTTCTCGGCGATACGTTCCTGAGCCTTCACGCCCGGCTTTGCCTTGTTCGGGTTGTTGGAGGCTTCCCAGGTCCAGACGCCAGCGTCGATCTGGCTGATGAAACGGCCAACACGATCAGACGGCTTGGCGCCCTTGGCGATCCAGGACTTCACCTTTTCCATGTCGAGGGTTACGCGCTCGCCGTCTTTCGGCAGCATCGGGTTGTAGGAGCCGATTTTCTCGATGAAACGGCCATCACGCGGCATGCGGCTGTCAGCGACAACGATGCGGTAGTAAGGACGCTTCTTGGCGCCACCACGGGCGAGACGAATTTTGAGAGCCATTTTGGTATTCCTTGGTTCTAGAAGTCAGTAATTGCGGTTTATTTCTTAGGAAATCCGATCGGAAGTCCGTCCGGGCCGAGTTGCGGCGCGCCGCCACCCAGTCCGGGTAATCCTTGAGGGGGCTGGCTGGAGCCGAGTCCCGGGAGCTGTTTGCCGCCGAGCAGGTCTTCAGTCGCTTGACCGAGGTCGCCCGGATTCATGCCGCCCGCGCCCGGCGGCATGCCGCCCGGCATTCCACCGCCGAGCATGCCGGCGAGACCGCCACGACCTTTCTTGGAGGCCTTTTTCATCATGTCCGCCATCTGGCGATGCATCTTGATCAGCTTGTTGACGTCCGCGACCTGAACGCCGGCACCCGCAGCAATCCGCTTCTTGCGGCTAGCCTTGAGAATCTCCGGCTTGGCCCGCTCCTGCTTGGTCATGGACAGGATGATCGCCTCCTGGCGGGACAGCATCTTGTCGTCCATGCCAGCGGCGTTAGCCTGGGCCATCGCCGCCTTGTTCATGCCGGGCAGCATGCCCATGATCGATCCGAGGCCGCCGAGCTTTTTCAGCTGGCCGAACTGCTCGCGCAGATCCTCCAGATCGAACTTGCCCTTGGCCATCTTCTTGGCCATGCGGGCGGCTTTTTCCTGGTCGAGATCCTGAGCGGCCTTTTCAACCAGCGAAACAATGTCGCCGCGACCCAGGATACGACCGGCAACCCGTTTGGCATCGAAAGCGTCCAGGCCATCCGGTTTTTCGGAAACGCCGAGGAATTTGATCGGCAGGCCGGTCACGTGGCGCATGGACAGCGCTGCACCGCCGCGGCCATCACCATCCATACGGGTCAGCACCAAGCCGGTCAGCGGCAGGCGTTCATGGAAGCGCTTGGCCGTCTCGACAGCGTCCTGACCGGTCAGCGAGTCAGCGACCAGCAGGGTTTCGTGCGGCGTGGTCGCGGCGGCAATCGCGTGCGCCTCGGCCATCATGTCTTCATCGATTGAAGTCCGGCCCGCGGTATCGAGGATGACGACGTCATACCCTTGGAGCTTGCCGGCCGTCATGGCGCGCTTGGCAATATCGACCGCACGCTGACCTTCAACGATCGGCAGGAAGCCAACATCGACCTGGCCAGCCAGCTGTTGCAGCTGTTCCATCGCCGCAGGGCGGCGGGTGTCGAGCGAGGCCAGCAGGACCTTCTTCTTGTGAATATCCTTGAGGCGTTTGGCGAGCTTTGCGGACGTGGTCGTCTTACCGGAACCCTGCAGACCCGCCATCAGGATGGCGACCGGCGGCTCACCTTCCAGCTGCAGGCCTTCCGGCTCGCCTTCACCACCAAGCAGGTCGACCAGGGCGTCATGCACGATCTTGATGACCTGCTGGCCCGGCTTGATCGAACGGATGACCTCTTCGCCGACAGCGCGCTCGCGGATCTGGGCGACCGCGGTCTTGACGACAGGCAGGGCGACATCAGCCTCCAGCAGCGCCACGCGGATTTCGCGCAGGGCAAGATCGACATCCTTTTCACTCAGGACACCGCGGCCGGTCAGCTGGTCAAAGACGCTGCCAAGTCGTTCTGTAAGCGTGTCGAACATACGTTCGCCTTCCTCAATTTCAATCACACAAAGCAAATCGGCTCCGCTGAGCGAAACCTTCGCCGAGCGGAGTTCTCGCCTGCCTCCCTTTCCCGGCCCTGTTGGCCTATTTGGGAAGATGTGCAGGTAAGACAAGCCTCAGAGCTTGCGTGATGAAGCGCGGCGTTTACGCGCGAATACTCCAAGAGTCAAGAAAACCGGCCGGGCCTGGATTGAAGCCTAGTCCAGAGACGCCATGGTCGGGGCTGCGGGCTGGGCGGTTTCCGCCTCCGCAAACGTCAGGGTTCGCGGACCGGGTTGGCTGGCGATGAGGCCTCCATAAATGGAAGCGCCGATCGCGCACAGCGTCAGCCAGAGCAGCGCAGTCTTGGTCAGATTTTTAAAGCCAGACACCATTTTGGTCATGACAATCCTCCCGATAACGAGGACTGATTCCACCCTGACTCCGTTAACACGTCCCTACTCGGGCCCGGAAAACGGGATTTGTGCTTAATGCCGACTACATGCGTGTCGAGTTCGTCTCAAGTTTTCGGAGAATCCCGCAAAGCATGAACAAGTCGCCCAGCCCGGAAGATCAGCCACAGCGCGCTCCAGACATTTCCCAGCACAAAAAGCGGTACGATCCACAACACCCTGCCGTACCAGGTTCGCTCGACCAGGGCGATCACACCGGCAAACAGCAAAAAACCCAGATAGAGATCGACCAGGGTGACGAGGCCCCACGGGTGGCTGAACAGCCAGTCTCCTGCAGCGCCGAAATCACCGGCCACGATGGCCCACCAGATCAGAATGGAGAGCCCTGCACCGCCGACAAGGGCGATCAAACGATAGATACCAGTCATGCCTGCTCCACAATTATCTCATCAGAGATACGCGCTTACAGGCATGACGGATCAGGACGCAGCCCGGATGATGTGCACAGGGCCATCCAGGCTACGATCCCGCCGGGGCTTGGCTCGTCATCATTCCCTGAGAACTAGTCGCGGATGACGAATCCGCCCGGCAGGGTCTGCACACCTTGACCCTCGGGCATCAAGGCAGCCTCGAACGCATTGACAACCGGGGTCGCGCGACCGTTGTGGTTGGCCAATACAACGAGCACGAGATCAAGCTCCGGATAGATCGCCAACTGGGAATTGATGCCCGGCGCACCACCGCCATGGCCCCAGCGGGTGAGCTCGGGTGATAGCGCACGGCCACCACAGCCCATGCCGAATATCCGGCCCGGAACAGGCATGCCACTGGTGCAGAGTTCAGCGGTCTGTTCCCGTGTCAGCACCGTGCCGTCGATAGCGCTCGCGCCGATACGAGCGAGGTCCATTGCGCTCATATAGAGACCGCCAGCAGCCATCGAAATGGTTTCATTGAGCGGGCTGATATACTGGCGAGGATATTCAGCAGGCAGGTCAACCGGCTCGCTCCCCGGGCCCCGGCGCATCATCGACTCCGCCGAAAAGTCTTCTTCAACATAGGGCTGCGCGATCTGCAACGCATCCGCCTCGGACAATCGCGTAAAGGCAGCCCGCGTAACATTCGCCGGTTCGAACACGAGTGACTGAATCGCGGCCTCATAGGACTGACCGGTCATCGCGGCGATCACCTCGCCCGTGACAATCGCATTGCCGTTATTATAGGCAAGCCCGTCCAGCCGAACCTCGATCGGGCCATCCTGCGCCTCGATCACCAGATCGAAAATGTCTGCGTTGTTTTCAGCCTGAATGCTTCGGGTTTCTCCTTCCGGAGCCATGAAGAAACTCTCCACAGTCGTGCGATGATACAGGAGGTCGCCCACGCTCAGCTGTGGAGCGAAGAGCTCGGCATATTCCGGCAGGAATGACGCCGGTCGGACCCCGGCGAAGTCAACCATGTCGGCCTCGTCTGCGGCAGCACGATAAGCCATGGCGGTAATGAATTTGCCAATGGACGCGATGTTGAAGCGCGTGTCGGCGTTGTTGGCGCGACCGCTCGACTGGTCAGCCAGGCCCCGGTATTCCTCCAGAACAGTTTGCCCGTCTTGCAAGATGATGATCGCTCCGGAAAAACCGGGACGATCTGCTTCTTCACGCGCAGTTTCAAAAGCGGATGCCAGATCCGGCGTCTGGGCCTGGGCGAGGCCGCCGAGGGCCAGCGCCAGCCCCATCGCCAGGATTGATTTACAGTTGAACAAAACGTCCTCCATTTGAGAGTGTACAAGTCACGAGCATTGAAGAACCGGTCTTAGAACCGGGATGTTCAAGCCAGGCTCAAATCCGCACAGCGGAGCGATGTGACGCAGTTTGATGTTGGCTTGATCCAAATCGGTCTAGACGTGTTGTCAGGAGTGGGACATGCGCACCTTGTTGGTCGAGGACGACAACGACATCGCGGGCAATATGATAGACTATCTGGAAGCCCGCCAGCATGTCGTCGACTATGCCTATGATGGTGCCGAGGGTGAGCGCCTGGCGCGTCACGCGCCCTACGACCTCTACCTGCTGGACATCAACCTGCCACGACAAAGCGGGTTTGACCTTTGCAGCCTGATCCGCGAGGAGCTCGGCATTCACGCGCCAATCATCTTCACAACGGCTCGCGGCGAACTATCCGATAAATTGCGCGGATTTGAACTGGGAGCCTGGGATTATCTGGTCAAGCCCTTCTCCCTGGCTGAGCTTTCGGCCCGGATCGCGGCACTGTCGCTGCGCGATGCCCAACCCGATGATCTGGCCGTTGGCGATATGAGCCTGAACACCAGGGGACGCCTGCTGCGGGTTGGTGACAGGGAGCAGAGACTGCCAAATATCGCCTTTCAACTGCTTGTACGACTGATGAAAACACATCCCGACGGCATTGGCCGCGATCACTTGGTGCGCGAGATCTGGGGCAGCGAAGAACCGGACAGTTCGCCTCTGCGCTCTCACATCTCAGACCTGCGCAAGCGGCTGCGCGAGTTCGGTTCCGATCACGAAATTCAGGCCATCAAGGGATTTGGTTTCTGCCTGCTTCCAGTTGCGCCGGCGCGATGAGCAAACGATTTTCCACCCGGGTCGCGCTGATATTTGCCGGCTGGGCGACGGCCCTCGCAGTGATCTTTGCCGTTATGTTCCTGGGTATTACCCAATTGGCGCAACAGCAATTGCTGGCCGACATTCTGGCGGAGGATGCGCGACGTTTCATTCGTACCGACCGTCATCAGGAAGATGCCTTCATACCGTCTTCCTCGCGATCGGAAGTCACAGACCTTGAGGCGCTGAGCGGGGGCAAGCTGCCAGAGGGGTTCGACCCCGCCAATCCTGAGCCGCAGGAATTCGTCCTCGATGATGGTCGGGAAATCGCCGCGGTTTCGATGGATGCAGATGGCGAGGGTCCGGTCCGGATCCTGATGCTGGATACGAACGAGATGAATAGTGTCTCGGCCCGGATCGACCGACATTTTGGCCAGATCGCGATCACGCTGATATTGGTCATCATATTGACCGCGGGCATAAGCTTTCTGGCCGCGCACCACATTTCACGACCGATCAAGCGGCTCTCGGGTATCGTCGAAGACAGCCCGGAAGGGGCCCCAACGCCCGGGTTTTCGAGCACGTTTGCACCCGATGAACTCGGCGCTGTCGCAGGCGCACTGGATGCCAGCCTTGCCGCGACCCGCGATGCCCTGGAGCGAGAACGAACCTTCAATCTCGGCCTCAGCCATGAATTGCGGTCCTCCCTGCAAGCCGCGGAACAGGCCCTTGAACTCTCCCGCCCCCAACTAGAGGGCTCGGCTCAGCTGGCGCGCCTGACACGGTCTCTGGCAACCATGCGGCAGGCATCAGAGGCCGTATTGTGGCTTTCTCGACCGGCCGAAAAGGCAGAAGCGTTTAATCCGCTCGATATTTGCGAGATGATGCACGACGTGACCGCAGCGCTGCATGGCGAGGCGAGGGCACGGCACATCGAGTTTGACATTCAGTGCGAGGCGCAACCAGGCCCGTGTCTGCCCCGATCCGTACTGGGCGTGATCCTGAACAATATCGCGCGCAACGCTGTCCGGCATTCCGGAGGCGTTGTGGTCCAGCTGATCGCCCGACAGCGCCAGATCATGGTCTGCGATGACGGCTCCGGATTTCCGGAGAACGAACTCGAGCGGATCCAGCACGGCGGTGCCCTTGATGGCCCAGGTGGATCAGGACTGGGCCTGCTCCTCTGCCGACGTCTCGCAGAGCGTTTCGGCATGAGCCTGACGGTTGATAACCACGGCACAGGCGCGCGGGTTCAGATCAGCTTCTAGCGGTGAATTCGCCTACTCAGCCGGCGCCCGTCGTGGGACAACACACTGGTTGACTTCCTCGCGCTCCTGAGCACGAAAACGGGCGCGCCAGCACTGATCGAACACCGAGCAGTAGCAAATTTCAATTTCAACATCGAACCGAGCACTATCAAGCGCCTGCCACATGGCAAACCCGCGGGGCTGGGCTTCTCGGTCAGGACGATCAATCTGATAGGCGTGCGCGATTTCCTGAGGCGAGAGATATCGCCCGTTGAAAGTCTCTGTGATCAAAATCAACTCACCGGCCGCAAATACACTTTGCGCGTAGGGCAGGCGCTCCTCTGCCGGCAATTCAGGGGGGTGTGCAGCAGTCGGCCACCCAGCGGCTGAGCTGCTCGACCGGCTGGTCGCCTTCAACCAGGCGAAGATAGTCGATGCGCGCCGGACCAAGGCCCGTATTGCGGACTTCCAGCCTGAGAACCCAGTCTTCCTTCTCCGCATCGTAATTGCTGGTGCTTGCCTGGATCAAAGGCATGACGCTGGCCTGCATCGTCTGCTCCATGACACGCCCCTGATAGAGCGCGACAAAGAGCGAGGCGACGGAAATGATCACCACGCTCACCGCGATGACCAATTCCAACACCCGTGACGATGGCAGTTTCATCAGTTTTGCCTAGACCACCGCCGGCTTCTTGAAGGTCTCTTCGTCCAGCTCGCCTTCCCATTTGGCCACGGCTGTCGCGACGGCGGCGTCGCCCGTGACGTTCACAGCCGTGCGCGCCATGTCCATGATGCGATCGACCGGCAGGATAAAGCCGACAATAATGGCTGTATGTTCCGGGGTGACGCCAAACGTCTCCAGGACAATCGCCAGCAGGAAGAGAGACGCGGACGGAATACCGGCGGCACCAATGGACACGATGGCCGCGGTGAACGCGATCATTACATAGTTCATCAGCGTCAGATCATAACCAAACGCCTGTGCGGTGAAGAGAGCCAAAATACCCAGATAGAGCGCGGTCCCGTCCATATTGATGGTCGCGCCCAGTGGCAGGACAGAACCGGCTACCGATTTCTTGACCCCGAGATTGTCCGAAGCCGCCGCGATTGTGACCGGCAGAGTCGCTGACGAAGACGCTGTGGAATAGGCCACCGCTATTGGGTCAGTCAGACCACGGAAGAAACGCACCAGCGGCAGGTTGAGAACTACCCTGACCAGGAAACCATAGGTAATGATCGCATGTGCGATCAGGCCAAGATACACCGCAAGGATCAATGTGAAGATCGATGCCAACGCCTCAAGGCCCTGGCTGGCTGCCGTATAGGTAACCAGGGCAAACACGCCGAATGGAGCGACTTCCATCACATAGTGGGTGATCTTCAAGACCACTTCAGACGCGGAATCGAACAGATCCCCGAGCTTCTTGCCCGCGGCACCAGCGCCAGAAATTCCCACACCAAGCAACAGGGAGAAGAAGATGATCGCCAGCACATTGCCATCAGCAAGTGCCGCAACCGGGTTGGTCGGAATGATCGCCAGAAGCCGATCAACGATTGACGGAGCCTCTGTGGAAACCGGTACGGCCTCAACAGCACCGAGGTCAGCGCCCTCGCCCGGACGGAAAATTGTTCCAAACGTCAATCCAATGACGTTCGCGAACAATGTCGTCGTCAAATAGAGAATGATGGTCTTTGCGCCCAGCGATCGCAGACGTGCCGGATCGCCCATGGCCACAACGCCGGCGACCAGGGTCGTGAAAATAAGCGGCACGATAAGCATGCGGATCAAGTTGATAAACATCAGACCGACGGGCCGGATATAGGAATCGATCCAGGCGACCGCCGCTTCTTGCCCCATCGTGTTCGACAGGGTCAGGCCCAGAACAATACCCAGAACCAGGCCCACGAGCACGCGCTGCCACAGCTTAGTCTTGAACCACCAGCTCATCATCTCCCCTTTCCGAAAGGCCCACACCCTTCGAATGAAATTGCTGGGGGCACACTAAAGTGTGGAGGGTCTACGTCAATCGGCGCCGCGCATGGTCGCGATCAGACGTAACAAACCGCGATGCAGGCCAAAGAGCACGAAGCCGGCCGCAACCATCCGGACGAATGCCGGAAACTCGGTTCCGGGAAATAATGTAGAAGCAGCGAAAAGGCCTAAACCCAGAAAGGCCGGCATCAGGACCGCGACCCAGGTCAGGTCACAATAATGCTCTGCAGACCAGCCGGTCTCACGGCCAAACCAGAACTTGGAATCACTCGCAGGGCGTCCGCGGCGATGCGCACGCTTGGGCCAAGGGTCAAATGTTTTATCAATCATCGACATTCCATCATTGTACGGAATAAAAAGTTTTCCACAAGTCCGGAATTTCGCAATTTCTACAATGAGTAAATATAGGTTCGGGTATTCTCCAAATTTTCAAACCGCAAAAAAGACGGTAAATACCTGTTGTCGTTTGCGTTCTGACGGACAATCGCGCCTCCAACCTGAGGCTGTGTTTGCCGGATCCTGTCGCGCGGAAAGTCTAATCTGTCGCCCGGTTTTCGGAAAAACAGGCCGGAATGTCGAAACGGGCCACCAGAATCAAAAAAGCCCGGCTGCGAACAACCGGGCCTTGGTGGCGCAAGCCGGGGCGAAGACCCTGATCAGGCTGCCTCAGCGCGCAGAACGCTCGCGATCGCGTTGACGACCGCACCGATACGAACAGATGCCTGAATCTGCGTTGTTGTCAGTCCGTGCTTTCGAAGCTCGGCTTCATGCGCGTCCATGCACATGCCACAGCCATTGATCGCCGAAACGGCCATGGACCAGAGTTCAAAACTGGTCTTTTCAACGCCGGGGGCGCCAATCACATTCATCCGAAGCTTGGCCGGCAGTGTGCCGTAATCCTTGTTCGAGGCCAGGTGCACAAAGCGATAATAGACATTATTCATGCCCATGACTGCCGCTGCGGCCTTGGCCGCGGTCAGAGCCTCGGGGGACAGAACGGCTTCAGCTTCCGCTCGGATCGCGGCGAGCGTCTGTGGCTCGCCGACCGCCTGCGCTGAGGCAAGGAAGCTTCCCCATTTCTGCTCGTCATCCAGCACCGTCTCGCGGGCAAGAGAGGACAGGTTCAGCTTCAGATCCTTGGCGTAATCCGGAAGCGTGTTCTTGAGTTCATCGATGGACATCCAGATCTCCAATTACGAATGCGTGTCAATTTCAATGATGATAAAAAATTCGCCCCGGACTCGGTTCTAGACAGGGACAGGCCGAGCCCGGGGCAATGGCTGATCCGACATGCGGGGCGGACCAACCGGAGGACAGTTTAAAGCGTCTCACCACCCATCGGGCGGTTACAAGGGCACAGCTCATCGGTCTGCAAGGCGTCGAGAACACGCAGCGTGTCTTCCGGATTACGACCAACATTCAGATTGGTGACGTAAACGTGCTGGATGACATTGTGCGGGTCGACGACAAAAGTCGCACGATAAGCGACACCTTCTTCAGAGCGCACGCCCAGGGAATCGATAAGCGAGCCGGTCGTGTCAGCGAACTGCCACATGCCCAGCTTGTCGAGGTCAGCATGCTCGCGGCGCCAAGCCAGCTTGCAGAACTCGTTGTCCGAAGAGCCGCCCATGACCACTGCATCGCGGTCCGCAAACTCGGATTCCAGATTGGCGAAGGCCACGATCTCGGTCGGGCAGACGAAGGTAAAATCTTTCGGGTAGAAGAAGATCACCTTCCACTTGCCCTCAAAGCTGTCCTGCGTGATCGGTTCAAAGGCGGACTCGCCGTTTTCCTCGTGCGCATTGAAGCCCGGCTTGACGCCAACAATTTCAAAATCAGGAAGTTTTTCGCCAATGCCCAGCATGCTTTTCTCCAGCTATAACAATGAGCCCGAGCGGGCTCTTTTCTATTTGATGGCGCGGTTATGCCCGACGGAATTTCACAAATCCAATGGATTGTTTTTTGGATTGTCATAGGGAATATCTATGGGATGACGATTCTTCCCACACTCCGCCAGCTGCAGTTCCTGATCGCTCTCGCCGAACACGGCAGCTTCTCGCGTGCCGCGGAAACCTGCCACGTGACCCAGCCAACACTCAGCGCGGCCATCAAGGAACTCGAGAGCATTCTGGGGACAGTTCTGGTGGAACGAGGCGCGCGGGGCGCCGCACTGACCCCCGCAGGCAGCGCGGTACTGGATCGGGCCCGAACCGTAATGACCGAGGCCGAAGACCTCGTGACGGCGGCGCAGGCGGCAGGTGAGCCGCTGACGGGCAGCTTCAAGCTCGGCGTCATCCCAACAATCGCACCGTTTCTCTTGCCGCGTGTGCTTCCAGCGCTGCGACACGCCTATCCCAATCTTGAGCTCTTCCTGCGCGAGGACCTGACCACACGTCTCTATGACGGCCTGCGCGAACGTCGCCTGGACGCAGCTCTGGTCGCGCTGCCCTTTGACGCGCCGGGCATCGATACCCACGCCATCTCCTCTGACGAATTCCTGTTCGCCAGCAGCCAGGATCATCCGCTCGCCAAGAAGGGCAAGCTCAAGGCATCCGATCTAAAGGGTGAGCCCTTGCTGCTGCTAGAGGATGGACATTGTCTGCGAGACCACGCCCTGGCCGCCTGCAGCGCAGGTGAGGCCCGAAGCGATTTTGCAGCAACCAGCCTTCACACACTGGTCCAGATGGTGCGATCCGGCATGGGTTCGACCCTGCTGCCGCGCATGGCGGTCGAAGCCGGTCTGGTTGAGCGCATGGGCCTGAATGTACAATCCTTCTACCCGCCAGTTGCAGGTCGCGAAATAGGTGTCGCCTGGAGACGTGGCAGCGCGCGCGCGGACGAGGCCGTGAAGATCGCCGATGCGATCAGGAACGAACTGACCAGCTCGCCGGAATAGGCCGGTCGTCGAAGACGGCGGCAAGCACTTCGGGCTTGATCAGATCCAGCTTGTCGACGGGGCCTCCCACGGAAAACGGATACTCGCCGATTTCCAGACCAGGATCATGCGCCGTCATCAGCACAACACGGTTGGAGAAACCCGCCTCTGCCAACAGGGGCAAGGTTTCGGAATAATCGTTGTGAGGCGGTATCCTGCGGTCCAGCAAGACAAGCGAGAAGGCGTTGATATCAGCGTCGAGGAAATCCTCGATGCGCGTGAACCCCCTAAGCTCGGCGTTTGCGTAGACCTCGCTGGCGATCTCGGAGAGCAAGACGAGTTCGACCGGATCATCATCTACGACGGCAATGGAAAGTTTGCTCACGACTTCAGACTCGCTCGACTGGCTGCAGGTGCAGCTTAAGCCCGTCGATCAGCTTGTCGAGGTCCACGGGCTTGGTAAAGCACACGTCAGCACCGAGACGTATCATCTCTTCCTGCGTCGCCGCTGAAGCATCAGCCGTTACCGCGAAAACTGGCACTTTCGGGCCAACGCCCGCCTCGCCACGTATCTGGCGAATTACATCATCGCCTGAAACGCCCGGCATATGCAGATCGACAAGCAGGGCGTCGAAATGCCCGTCCCGCCATTTCGCCAGGGCCTCTTCGCCATCCGCAGCGCAAACCGGCGTACAACCCTGCTCCCACAGCGCCTCGATAAAGACGTTTCGATTATGCTCGACATCCTCTGCGATGAGAATGCTGACACCCTCAAGATCAGGCCGGACACCCTTACGGCTTGCAGTCTCGTCTTCAGTCGTAACGGTTTCACAATCTGCGACACTACGGCACTTGAACTCGGCACCACTTCAGTATTTTCTGTTTCTACAGAAAAGGCGTTAAACCTAATGAAACTCTCGGCTCCCATGCAGAAATTCGTCGTCCACTGGGGCGAAATGGGGGCTCGTTGGGGCGTCAATCGCTCCATCGCTCAGATCCACGCCCTGCTCTATCTTGCCGACGAGCCGCTGCACGCAGAAGAAATCACGGACATCCTTCAGATTGCCCGCTCAAATGTCTCCAACTCCCTGAAAGAGTTACAGGCTTTTGGCCTCGTGTCACTGGAGCACAAACTCGGTGACCGACGCGATCATTTCGTCGCCACTCACGAGCCCTGGGACATGCTGATGGCGATCGCGGATGCGCGGAAAAAGCGCGAGATCGATCCGACCATCGCCATTCTGAAAGAGTGTGCAGCCTATGCCGAAGCCGACCCTGAAACGCCAAAAGTCGCGGCAGAGCGGCTCAAGCGCATGGAAGAATTCGTCGGCAATGTCACCGATTGGTACGGTCAGATGCGCGATATTCCTCAAGGCACACTGATCAAGCTGATGAAGCTGGGTACACGAATCGCCAAGTTCGTAGGAGGTTGAGGCTGGCGCTCTAGAAAAGCTCCAGAACCTGTTCCGGTGGACGACCGATCATGGCCTTGTCGCCATGGATGACGACCGGGCGTTCGATGAGCCTCGGATACTTGGTCATCGCGTCAAGCAGGACTTCCTCGTCCTCGATCGCCTTCAGCCCCAGCTCACGATAGTCGGCTTCATTCTTGCGCAGCCATTCATGCGCAGAGGTGAAACCCAACTTGGCCATGACATCCTTCAGCTCAGCGACACTCGGCATGTCATCCATGTATTCGCGTACGCTGAGCTCACCACCGCGCGCTTCCAAAAGAGCGAGGGTCTGGCGCGACTTGGAACAGCGCGGATTATGCCAGATGGTCGTGGAATCGGTCATTCTTCTTCCTTTATCTGATGCCGATCAAAGCCGTTAACGGGGGTGGTGATCAAGCTCGGGGCTGCAACTTCTTTTCTGACGCCCCTCAGGCGTCATTGTCTCCACCCATCGCCAGCAATGATCTCGCCGCATCCAGATGCAAGCGTTCGATCATGTCTCCATTGAGGGAAATCACGCCTTTGCCGGCATTCTCCGGCGCAGCAAAGGCTGCGACCACCCTGGCTGCATATTCCAGTTCATCCGGGGACGGACCGAAATAGAGATGTGCCAGGTCGACCTGGTTTGGATGGATCAGGGACTTGCCGTCAAAGCCCAGAATGTGGCCCTGCTCGGCCTCCGAACGAAAACCCTTCGGGTCGAGAAAATGGTTATAAACGCCGTCGAGCGAATAGAGACCGTGCGCGCGGGCGGCGCAAACCATCTGGGCCAGATGCGGCACCAGAGCCATACGTCCCTGTTCCGGCCTGCATTTCAGATCCTTGCAGAGGTCATTTGTCCCGGCGATCAAGCCTGCCAGACCCGTTCCGGTCGCCGCCGCTATGGACGCGACACCCAGAACGCTCTTCGGGGTTTCAATCATCGCCCAGATCGGCACAGAAGATCCGTGGGCATTAAGCGCTGCTCTCACCTCATGCAGGTCTCCGACCTGCTCGATCTTGGGGAGGACGACAGCATCAGCGCGCGCGGCGACCGCAAAGTCTGCCTGGGCCCAATCCGTGTCCAGTGCGTTGACCCGAATGGCCCGCACGGCTCCGGCGCCGCTCCAGATCTGCAAGGCGGTCTCTGCGGACTTGCGCGCATCTTCCTTCTCGCCAGGGCCGACTGCGTCCTCAAGGTCCAGGATCAGCATATCAGCGCCCAGATAAGTCGCTTTCTGGATCGCGCGGGGCTTGGAAGCAGGCACGAAAAGCGCCGAACGGATTAATCGTCTCATGAAGGGCATTCCGAATAGGGAAGAAGCGATATAGCATAATTTTCATGCCGATGGCTCTTTTGCTAACCTCACACGTTTCCGCCTCGATGGTGGGCGGAGCAAATTCCCGTTTCGTGCTCAATGCAGCGGGCATTGACAGCATGCTTGTGCCGACCGTCCTGTTTGGGCGTCACCCCGGCTGGGGCGAGCCGGGCGGGGGTCCCATTGAACAGGACATGTTCCAGAACGTGCTGTCCGGAATTGCAGACAACGGCATGCTGTCTCTCACCGACATTGTCCTGACCGGGTACTTCGCGGATGTCGGTCAGATTTTCGACAGCGGCGCCGTGATCGACGTTGTTCGCAACAGTCCGCGCCACCACAACGGCCTGCACGCCTACGCAAAGAAGCCGCTGGTTATCGTGGATCCAGTCATGGGCGACACTCCGGGCGGGCTTTATGTGTCGAACGCCATTGCCGCCGCAATTATCGACCAGCTGGTCTCGCGTGCCGACCTGATCACACCGAATGTCTTTGAGCTCGGGCGGATCACTCGCCGCACCCTGGCGGATACACCCACCATGTTACGCGCGGCGCGGTCACTGAATTGTCCTGCCCTGGTCAGTTCCGTGCCCTGCGGCGGACAGATTGGTGTCATGTATGCCGACAAGGACGAAGCCTGGCTGGTCCAGCATGACCGGTTCCCGGACGTGCCCAAGGGAACAGGCGACCTGCTGACCGCGGCCTTCACAGCGGCGCTCATCGATAAAAAGCCAGCACGGCAGGCGCTCGAAGACGCCGTCTCAGTCACCGCCTCGATCATCGCTCGCACCCGCGAGTGGAACGCACCGGAACTTCCACTGGTTGCGGGCCGCACCGAACTCGCGGAACCGCATATCAGGCTGAACGCGATTTCACTCGAGTGAATGCTGCGTCCCGCTTGATCCAGAATAGCGGAACAGGTTAGCCACTGGGCATGACAAACACGACGCTTCCCGATGTACACGGCCATGTCGCGCCCGGTTTCGAACATGTGCGCGATGTCTTTGCTGACAATTGGCGCCAGTATGATGAAATTGGTGCCGGATTCGCCCTGCGCATTGATGGCGAGCGGGTAATCGACATTCATGGCGGCTGGGCGGACCGCAAGAAGACTGCATCCTGGACCGCCAAGACGCTGGTTCCGGTCTATTCGACTGGCAAAGCCATCGCCGCCCTGGTCATGGCCAAGCTGGTAGACCGGGGCCTGCTGAACTACGACGCGCCGGTCGCTGACTACTGGCCGGAATTCGCAGCAGGCGGAAAATCGCGGGTTACAGTCGCCCGGGCGCTCTCGCACCAGGCAGGCCTTTCCGGCATCGCCGAACCGATGGACGCCGGCGACTGGTTTGACGCCGCCCTGATCGAGGACAAGCTGGCTCGCCAGGTCCCGCTATGGCCGCTGGGCGAAGGCTCGGGCTATCACCCTGTTACCTACGGGTTTATCGCCGATGCCCTGGCGCGCCGGACGGATGGCCGCTCGATCGGCGCCATCCTGCGTGAGGAGATCTGCGGCCCCAAGGGCATCGATTTCCATGTGGGTCTGCCGGAAAGCGAGCATGCACGGACCGCGGAACACGCCATGCCGCGCCAGATGCCCGATCTCGGTGAGGTCAATCCGGTGCGGGAACTGGCCTTCCTCAAAGCCTGGTCCTCACCTGGCCGACGAGGCGCCAAGGAATGGCGCATGGCCGAGTTCCCGGCGGCGAATGCACATGCCACGGCTGGCGCCCTGACGCGTCTGATGAGCATTTACGCGCTGGATGGCAAACTCGATGGCTATCGTTTCCTTTCCGAGGGCACGCTGGAGGCGCTTGTCGAGGAGCGCGTTGCCGGACAGGACAAGGTCCTGCCCTTCGATCTGTCCTGGGGCGCTGGTGTGATGCGCAATTCGCATGCCCAGCTCTACGGGCCCGTTGCCGAGACAGTCGGTCATTCCGGGTGGGGTGGGTCCTGCGCCTTTGCAGATCCAGTCAACCGCCTGTCCGGCGCCTATGTCATGAACCGCCAGCAGCATTTCCTGGCAGGAGATCCGCGGCCCATGCGCCTGATCGAAGCGGTTTACAGCTGCCTCTAGGCGCGACCCCGCAATTTCAGCTGGTAGATTTTGAGCTTGATGCCGGCGTCAGCCAGCAACAAGCCCAACCTGCGCCCGCTCTTCCCGCCGACTCTGGATCCATCTCATCGCACTGAGTTCATTGGGATGAAAGGAGACGTCGACCCGCCAATCATCACGGCGCAGAGCTGCCCAGAACGTGCACGCAGCCGTAAAAATGTTCGAGGCCGTCACAACCGCGGTTTTGGGGTTTTTCCCTGTGCGATAAGTCGAATTCCAGGACCGGAATAGATCTGAATGCAGGCTGATATCGCTGAAATTCACGAATTCCAGGGAGACACCCGGCTGCAGTACCACCAGCAAGTCCAGGTCGTGACGCCAGTCCGGAAGCTGGCGCAGCTTCTCATGGGCATCATAGAATCCACGTGGCGTCACAGGCCCTTTAGCCGAGATAATTGCCAGGCGCTGGAATTGATTGATCGTTGTCAGATATTCAGCCTTCATGCGCCACCTGTTCGTCTTACCGATAAATTTATGGTGGCCTGACAACGATATCAACATTTAGTTGCGTTTACTAACTCTTTTCCACACCTAACGGTTGACAGGTTGAGTGCGGAACGCATTCGCCTAAGCAGGAAAACGTCTCTGCAGCCATTCCAGCAGGGTCGCATTGAGCTGTTCCGGATGTTCCCACATCGTCCAGTGGCCACAGCCCTCAATGACGTTGAACTCCACATCGCGGCACAATGCCGGCATCCAGCCGGCCAATTTCGGCGGCAACATGAAGTCGGCATCAGCCGAGACCATCAGACACGGCATGGCCAGGCGATGATCCACACCCCCCATGCGCTCCCAGTTGGCATCGAAATTCCGGTAGAGATTAATCCCGCCATAAAACCCGGATTGGCGATAGGCCTCGGCGTAATAGGCGCGGTCCTCTGGGCTGACGACGATGTCGGCCTCGTCACGACTGGTGAATTTCTCGAACAGTTTCGGGATGTGGGTGATGTGCGGATACAGGCCCTCCAGGCGCTCCGCAGCAGGCGGCTTTCCCATCATGAAGGCGAAAAAATCATCCTCGCGTCCCGTGAAGATTTTCTCGGCATATCCCGGCTCCTGAAAACGCAGGATGTAATGGTCATCACCGCCCATTTCCCGGAAAGCATTGGTCGGAGGCTCGGAGCCGCGCGGCAAGTGCGGTGTGTTGACACCGACGGCGCCTGCGACACGTTCCGAAGCCAGCATCGCCGCGTGCCAGATGATGATGCCGCCCCAATCATGCCCGATGAAGACAGCGGTCTCGTGCCCCAGCGAATCCAGCAGACCGGTCAGGTCGGCCACCAGCACATCCATCGTGTAGGACGCTTTGTCGGTCGGACAATCCGAACCGCCAAATCCACGCAGATCCGGCACGATCACCCGATATCCGGCATCAGCGAGAACCTGGATCTGGTTTTTCCAGGAATAGGCGAGTTCCGGCCACCCATGCGCCAGCAGCAGGGGCTGCCCGTCCTCGGGTCCGGCCAGGTGCACGGAAAGCTCGATACCATTGGTCTTGATGCGGGTCGGCGTGGGAAAATGGCTCATGTGGCGTCCTGCAGTGGCTCTCGGCGCTGTCGCCGCAACTGGCTGTAAGTAAAGGTCGCAACGCCGGCCCAGATCAAGCCAAACGTGACCATGTGAGCAGATGTAAAGGGCTCTCCCCCGATCATGCCGATGACAAACTGAAGGGTCGGCGCGATGAATTGCATGATCCCCATGGTCGACAGACGCAGGCCCCGTGCGCCGATAATGTAGAACATGAGTGGCACGGCCGTGACGATACCGGCCGACACCAACAGCGATGCCTCGTAAACACCATCAAGAAAATGCATCTCCCCGGTCAAGGCGATCCAGTAAAGACCCGCCAGCATGAAGGGTGTCATGATCACCGCTTCCCAGAACAGGCCGACCCGGCCATCCACCGCCACGGTTTTGCGCAAATAGCCATAGGCGGTGAAACTGGTGGCCAGCATCAGGGCAACCCAGGGCACTTCTCCGCCAGCAATGATCAGGTTGAGCACGCCCAGCGTCGCCAGCACGATCGCGGCAATCCGCCAGGGCCCCAGCGGTTCTCGCAGGACCACAACGCCGACAGCCACACTCATCAACGGGTTGATGTAATAACCCAGCGAGGCCTGCAGCACCTGGCCATTGGTCACCGCCCAGGTAAAGCCGAACCAGTTCACGGAGATGATCAGGGAGGTCGCGATCAGGGTCAGCAGCACACGTGTATTGCGCAGGGCCGTGGCCGCTTCACGCAGCTTGCCGGCCGCCGCCAGGATGATCCCGAGCGCGGGCACAGCCCAGATCACCCGATGCATCACCACCTCGGCTGCCGAGGCAAAATCCAGCACCTGGAAGAAGAGCGGGATGACGCCCCAGATCAGATAGGCGGACAGGCCTGCGGCAAGCGCCGTGCGTTGATTGTGCGACTCGATGGCGGTCATGGGGTTCCTCGACTTGAGCCCCACACATAGGAAGGGCCGCACCAAAGCGCGACCCACTTCTTGTTACAAAGACTGCGCTAGGCTTTCAGCAGACCACGATTAAGCAGGCCCTCCGCGATCTGGACCGCATTGAGGGCCGCGCCCTTGCGCAGATTGTCGGAGACCACCCAAAGCGCCAGACCGTTCTCGACGGTCGGATCCTCGCGCACGCGAGACACGAACGTCGCAAATTCACCGACGCTTTCAACCGGGGTGACGTAGCCGTCGTCCTCGCGCTTGTCGACGACCATCAGTCCGGGGCTGACCCGCAGCAGTTCACGCGCCTCGTCAGCGGACAACTCTTCTTCCAGCTCCAGGTGCGCGGCAATGGAATGGCCCACAAAGACCGGAACGCGAGCACAAGTGGCAAACAGCTTGATTGACGGATCGAGAATCTTCTTGGTCTCCGCCATCATCTTCCACTCTTCCTTGGTGGCCCCGTCTTCCATGAAGGTGTCGATGTGAGGAATGACGTTGAAGGCGATCTGTTTGGTAAAGGCAGTCGGCTCGACCTGGTCGTTCACGTAGATGCCCTTGGTTTGCGTCCACAGCTCGTCCATGGCCGCCTGACCGCCACCGGAAACGGACTGATAGGTCGCACAATTCACGCGCTTGATTTTTGCCCGGTCGTGGATGGGCTTGAGCGCCACCATCAGCTGTATGGTCGAACAGTTCGGGTTGGCAATGATACGCTTCTTGGATACGCCATCGAGCGCTTCAGGGTTCACTTCCGGAACGACCAGCGGAACGTCGGGGTCCATGCGCCAGGCCGAAGAGTTATCGATGACGATGGCGCCAGCGGCGGCGATTTTGGGCGACCATTCGCGCGACGGGTCGCCTCCGGCCGACATCAGCACCAGGTCGACCTTGGAAAAATCAAAGGTTTCCGCGTTCTGACACACAAGCGTCCTGTCACCATAGGACAGCTCGACACCCATCGACTTGCGGCTGGCGAGGGCAAAAACCTCTTCGGCCGGGAAAAGACGCTCCTCAAGGATTGTGAGCATTTCCTTGCCGACGGCGCCCGTAGCACCGAATACCGCGACCTTCAAACCCATCATTCAATCCTTTCGCGCACAAATTTTCCAAACTTTGGAGGCTTGCCAATAACCCCATGCTCTCAGCATGGCTAGAGCTGAAATCATGGACGAATGCTTTTCCTGACCCTAGGCTTTCAAAATACAACCTGGGAGGACGATATGGACCCGCGAGTGCTTATCGGTATGTTCTTTGGTGGTGGCCTGATTTTTATCGCGATTTTTGTCGTGATCATGGCCAAGTTCGGGAAAGCTGGGCCCGCAAACACACCTGGCGAGAAACATGGCGCCGCGACGAACGCCATGAACCCGTTGCACAACAGCGATAACTGCTAGCGTTTCATCTTGTTCCAGATGCGCAGGGCAATCAGGCCTGCAAAGACCAGCGCCAGCAATTCCAGCGCGTTGGCACCGAAAATGATCGGCCGGATGAGGCGCTCCAACGCCCCCCAGCGGCCATCATAGATCGTCTCCCCGCCACGATGGAAACCGACATAAACGGCGACAGCGACAACAATGGCCGCGCCGAAACCGGCCAGGCGGATCATGCCCGCGGGGTTGAAGCTGCCCCCACCCACGCCATCACGCGTTTCTCTCGCCCGTTGAGAGCGCTCAAGCAGTCGCCGCCGTCTCATTCTTCCACCTCACGCTCATGTCCGTTCGCGGCGGGCGTATCATCGGGTTCCTCGAAATACTGGAGCGCGCCCTCGACGTTGAGCGGCTGATATTCGCATCGCTCGACGCTGCGCCGGAAGGATTGGCTGCCGCGATTGTCCCAACACTGGTTGTTCAGTGAGCAATAACAGATCTGAACATCCATTTCAGTGATCAGTTCGCGCAGGCGCAACCCGACGTCTTCGCCATCAATCCGGAAGGCCACCAGCCGCTCTCCGACCGAAAGCACCGAGTCCTGCACTGTCTCCGTCGACATCGACAAGTCCTCAAGCGGGTATTCTGCGGCGTCCACAAGCTCGAGCGCATTCACCACTTCCTGGCCTCTCAAGAGAAGACGGAATTCGTGGATCAGCGCTGGTCCCATCCCCTTGTTTTGCAAATCAAGCGAAAACGTGTCGGCTTCCAGATTGATGTTCATGTCCACATAGGGCCAGACATTGGCCTCAAGCTGCCTATCCGACGAGCGCAGCTCGAAAAAAGCGATCACCATGGCGATGGCCGAGAACAAAAGTGCGGCCATGGCGAGAATATATTGATTGCGGTCGTGCTGGCTCATTTATCCGCTCTGGTTAGGTAAATGCGTCAACCAACCAAAGGCTGTGACGCATTCAACATAATAGTTTCATTTGCGTTCCGAACGGAAGCGTGCTCATTGTGCCTGACGGGCGGCCCAAGGGCCGGACGGAATACTGAATAGCCTACCGGGTCCGATCGTTCGAGTGCGGATCTGATTGAGAATAGCTCAGACTTCCCCGACTTTTACGTCCGTATTGTGCAGCAGGACGCTGCAGCACGAACGACAAGTACGCCCGGACGCGGTGCGTTGCATCAGGGAAGGTTCCCAATCATGGCCAACGGTACGGTCAAATTCTTCAACCAAAGCAAAGGCTTTGGCTTTATCACTCCTGACGAGGGCGGCGCTGACGTCTTCGTACACATCACCGCTGTTCAGTCCTCCGGTCTCCCGGGTCTGGAAGACGGTCAGAAAGTCACTTTCGAAACCGAGCCCGACAAGCGCGGCAAAGGTCCGAAAGCAGTCAACCTCGAGCTGGCTGACTAATTCGGCTCTGACCGGATGAAAGAAAGCGCGGACCGCAAGGTCTGCGCTTTTTTTGTGGCCTATCTTCGGCCTACATCTCGTCTCGCACGCGTAGCGCGGTCGCCGGAAAATCCGTGAAAACGCCATCAACACCCAGGTCATAGATACGCCGGAGCTCGGCCTCCGCATTGACATCAGCCGGCTCGTCATCTCGGAACGTCCAGGGATGCACGGCCAGTCCCAGCGCATGAGCGGCTTCGACGAAACCTGTATCCTGTCCCTCGGCATCGATCAGCAGAGCCTTGCTTGGCCCGACACCATCAGCAAAGACAACCATGTCAGCGAGCGCCACGGTCGGCACCAGCGGACCAACAGCCGGATCCAGTTCCTGCATCTGGAACACCAGCATCAATAACGGCGTATCCACCACCGCATCAAGACGCGCCAGGAAGTCCGGCTCGAAACACTGAATCGATGCCATGGCATCCGCACCGTCCAGACCGCGCTCGCGCAGAATGCGGACCAGCTCGGGCAGGGGGTCGAGATCCAGGGAAACGAAAAGCCCCGGCGCCTTCACCTCTGGATCGGTGCGCACCCCGGCTTCAGCGGCCAGGTCAAGCACCTCTTCGAAGGTCGGGATCAGGAATTGATCATTGTACGCCTGATCGCGATCTGCCCGCGGCTGACGCGCCCGCAGCGTGCGCAATTCTTCCAGGGTGAAATCCTCTACCCACCAATCCTCGCGCTCGCCCGATACCCGGCGCCGATCCGCGAACTCCGGTCGATCTGCCACATTCGTTGTTGTCGAGAGATAACGGTCATGGCGCGTTACCAGTATGCCGTCCCGCGTCATCACCAGGTCCGGTTCGATGACATCTGCGCCCTGGTCAATCGCCAACTGATAGGCTTCGAGCGTGTGTTCCGGCCGCTCGCCACTGGCACCGCGATGCGCGAGTGTCGGCTCGCCTGACAGGGTCTGCCAGACATGGGGCTCTGTAGCCTGCTTTGGCGAACAGGCGATAACAGCAAGGCCGGTCAGAACGCAAATCAGGGCATGACGCATTTTATCTCTCCAGGACATACGGCTAACTCTGTCGCTTCGGTGTATCGCTCGGGGGAGACAAATACGTGACAGGCTGCCCGGACGCTTCATTCCCGTGCAAAACCCGGTCATCCATGCGATCAGTGCGCCGGGGAAGGGCTCAGCATGCAGCAACTGACAGAGGCCAGAGGGTATATAAACGCACGGGTGCGCGGCACCGGCATATGTATCGTGATTGCACTGGCAGCGGGCTTTCTCGCCTCCCATTACGGTGCGCCAGTAATGTTGTTTGCGCTCTTGCTGGGTATGGCGCTTCATTTCCTGTTCGAGGACGATGCCTGCACGCCCGGCATCGAGTTCTGTTCGACAACACTGCTGCGCGTTGGGGTCGCCCTGCTGGGCGCGCGGGGCAGCCTGGATCAGATGATGTCGCTGGGACCCCAGGCCCTGATACTGACGCCGGTCCTGGTAGCAGCCACCCTTGGAGCCGGTTGGGGGCTGGCCAAACTGCTCGGGCGTTCAACCCAGTTTGGCTTGTTGGTCGGCGGAGCCGTGGCGATCTGTGGCGCATCTGCGGCGCTGGCAATTGCTGCCGTCCTGCCGCGCAATAAACTATCCGAGCGTGACACCCTGTTTACCGTGGTGGCCGTGACAGCGCTGTCCACCCTGGCGATGATCGCCTATCCGCTGCTCTTCTCCGTCCTGCACAGCGATGACGCCCAGATCGGCTTTCTGATCGGGGTGAGTATCCACGATGTCGCCCAGGTCGTCGGCGCCGGTTACGCGACCTCCGAGACAACCGGTGATGTTGCGGTTTTTGTGAAACTCTTGCGGGTCGCTCTTCTGCCCGCAGTAGTTCTCGGGCTGGCGCTGGCCTATCGGCGCTCTGCCGACACACCAGAAGGCGCATCAGACGGCGGCGCCCATATTCCGCTCTTTGTCATCGCTTTCATAGCCATCATGGCCATTAACTCCTTTGGTCTCATTCCAACAGCGATTGGGGATGCTGCCAACGCCACATCGCGCTGGTTGCTCATCACGGCGATCGCTGCGCTGGGCGTGAAGACTTCGCTGAAATCACTGTCAGAACTGGGCTGGCAACATCTCGGCGTTGCGGTCCTGACAACCCTCTTCCTGCTCATAAGCGCGATCGGCGGGCTATGGTTGCTGGATGTGTTCGGGCAGTAGACGAGGACCGGATGGACTGGAAAACGCCCTCCCCAAACTTCACTCCACCCTCTAGCCTATCGACCCCATCAGGAGACCTCTCATGACCGACAGAACGCGATTTGATGATCTGGCCGACGCCGCCTCGCGCTATGGCGAGCTGGCGCTTGAGAATTACGCCCAAATCCGGTCAGTGGCCGAGAATGTTGCAACGGGTTTTTGCCGCCATCTCGGCGGGCCGGGCAAATGTGTGTTTCTGGTGCCCCCACAGGGCGCCTGGTCGCCACAACCCTATCAGAGCGGGGCATTTTCAGTTTCAGGCACGGGTTTTCTGCCACTCGCGCCCATCAGTTTTGGGCTGGCCGTCAAGGTTTCCCATTCAGGCGACTGGCTACGCCTGGTGCTGACCTGCTCGAAGAATGGGCCGGCGATGGATATTGGCATTGAGGGCGGGCGACATTTCTCGCTCGGCCTGCCGATCGGCGAGGCGGATCTTGGCGAGCTCTTCTCCCAGCTGGAAGATCACCTGGTCGACTGGTTCAAGGAACAGTCCGACCACTACGAACATGGCGCTTACGGCAATCGCGAGATCGGCTTTGAATTTGTCCATGCCGACCCCGACGATGAGAGTTAGGATTTCCTAGCCCAGTAACATGGCGACCTGCGATGCGGTGCCACCGAGCAAACCGCTGAACCAGGCGCCGGTTCCACCCGCTGCGCCCAATCCGAGCGCCATCATGAACCGGCGGCGCACGGCAAACTCCGCGGCCAGCCGGGCCGCTGTGGCAACCGTTGAGGTTCCCAACAGGGACACGCTGCCACCGATCAGAGTTGCGGCTAGAGCGGAAACAAGTGCAGTCTGTGCTTCATAAGGTAACTGGTCCATTTTGGCCTCCCCGACATCACGCATCGCCCCAGCGGCGGTGCTCCCATCAAAACGCGACATCAGACGAGATCACTTAAAGACATGCAGCCTGACCTCACGCTGACTATCGCGCTCATCGCCGGTTCAGGAATTGTCGCCCAGTGGCTGGCCTGGCGCCTGCGCTGGCCATCCATCGTCCTGATGATGGGCGCGGGCCTTTTGCTGGGCCCCATTGCCGGACTGGCGCTGGGGGAACCCATCCTCGATCCGCAGGCCAGCTTTCAGGAATATCTCCGGCCGATGATCGCGTTGGCAGTGGCCGTCATCCTGTTCGAAGGCGGCATCACGCTGAATTTCCGGGAACTCAGAGACGCGTCGGCCCCCGTCCGGCGCATGGTGTTTCTCGGCTTCCCGCTGGGCTGGGGCCTGACTGCCATAGCGCTGCATTATGTCGCCGGACTGGCATGGGACATCTCGTTCATGATCGGCGCCCTGCTGACGACGACCGGGCCGACCGTGGTCCTGCCGCTTCTGCGCCAAGCCAAACTGCCACCCCGCATCGCCTCGGTGCTGAAATGGGAAGGCATCGTCAATGACCCGATCGGCGCCCTGGGTGCGGTCTTCATGTTCGAGGCCATTCGTCAGAATGCGCTGGGCCATGACTGGGTCGCCGCGGCCGGATTCCTGACCATGGGCGCGCTGATCGGCGGGCTGATGGGTTTTGCCTTCGGATTCGGCCTCTCGCAATCCTTCCGCCGCGGCCTGGTGCCCGAGCCCATGAAAGCACCACTGGTCCTGGCCGCAGTCCTGGTGTGTTTTGCTGCTGCCGAGCAGCTCGCTTCCGAGACCGGCCTGGTAGCTGTGGCGATCTTCGGCCTGGTCGTGGCCAATTCCCGCCTTGCCTCGATCGAGGAGATGCGTCGTTTCAAGGAAGGCATCGCAGCCATTCTCGTGGCCAGCGTTTTTGTTGTTCTGGCCGCAGATCTCAGCCCGGACGACCTCTCCGCCCTGGGCCCGCATCACTTCGCTTTCATCGCCATATTCATGCTGATTGTGCGCCCGCTTTCCGTGGCGTTGGCAACGTTCAAGTCCGGCCTGGACCTCAAGGAAACCACCTTCATCGGTGTGGTTGGGCCGCGCGGGGTGGTTGCAGCGGCAGCCGCCGGACACCTGTCAGCCACGCTCGCCGCTGTCGGACGGGAAGACGCAGCCATTCTCGCACCGCTGGTTTTCATGACAATCTTCATCAGCGTGTTCGGTTGCGGCTTCGCGGTTGCGCCGCTTGCAAAATTGCTCGGCCTTTCTCAAGACGGACCGGAACGTCTGTTGGTTGTCGGCGCCAATCCCTGGACCCTGGGCTTGGCAGACGCGCTAAAAGCCCACGACATTCCTGTTACCATTGCCGATATCGGGTGGCGCCGCCTGCGCCAGGCGCGGCTCAATGGCCATGAGATTTATTACGGGGAAGTGCTGTCCGAAACAGCCGACTGGCGGCTCGAGCCCGCCCGGTTCGCCGCGTTGCTGGCAGCAACCCATAACGATGCCTATAACGCGCTGGTGTGCGTCGAATACGCGCCGGAACTGGGGCGCAGCCGGGTTTTTCAGCTCTCCGGCTTTGAAGGCAAGGATGGCGACAAGATTCCGGACGAAGATCCGCGCGCCATTGTCTATACAGCGCGGGGTCGCACGCTGATCCGCAAGGGTCGGGGGTATGAAGGGCTGGCGCGGGACTGGTGGCAGGGCTGGACTTTCCGGGCCACACGCCTGTCGGATAGCTATACGCTGGAGGATTGCCTGGCCGAGCCCGACAGCGCGGGTGATATCGTGCTGGCACAGCTGCCCAATGGCAAACTCCACCTGCTCGGCAGCGGCAAACCGCTTCCGGATACACCAGGGACACTATTGATCAGATTTGCGCCGCCCCAGACCGGGGGTCAGTAACGCGGACCGGCATCATTCGGCAGGCCGCCGGGCTCGGCCGGACCGCAATAGGGCCAGCTGCCTTCATTCGGGTCACCGTGCGGGCAGACCGCGTCCTCACCTTCATAAATCGCGATGCAGCCCGACAGGCTGGCCGCAGCGAAAAGCGCGGCAAGAACCAGAAAAGAACGCTTGATGGTCATCTTGATGCCCCTGTTTGTCAGCATGGTGACCGGGCTTGTATTCGAGCGCAAGCGCAAAGGGTTCGATTCATCCCGAATTAACCCTGTTCAAGGCATGTAAACACAGGTCTCAAGCGGGAATTTCAATGGCACGCAAGCCGGTCCAGAACCGACGCCCCAGCAGCGAGCGACGCCGCACGCCTGCCCAGCGCCGCGCTGCCGCCCGCCGCCGCAAGTCCCGCCAATCCCCCAGCCTCATCGGACGCCTGCTCAAACTGGGCGCCGTCGCTGCGTTGATAGTCTCGGTGGCACTGGGCATCTGGTTGATCTCCATCGCCCGCGATCTGCCGGACACGTCAGGTCTGACCGAGGTCGAACGCTCCGCCTCCATCGCCTTTTACGACCAGAATGGCCGCCTTATTGCCCGCCGCGGTTCTGCCCATGGCCGCGTGGCCGAAAGAGATGACCTTCCACCCTATCTGGTCGATGCCGTGCTCGCGGTTGAGGATCGGCGTTTCTATGATCATTTCGGTGTCGATGTCCGCGGCACAGCGCGTGCGCTGTGGGCTAATCTTCGCGCTGGCCGGGTTGTCGAGGGCGGCTCCACCCTGACCCAGCAGCTGGCCAAAAACCTGTTTCTGACACCCGAACGCACAATGCGGCGCAAGGTACAGGAGATGATGCTGGCCTTCTGGCTGGAAAACCGGTTTTCCAAGGACGAGATTCTCGAACTCTATCTCAACCGCGTCTATTTCGGCGGCGGGGCCTGGGGCGTTGAAGCGGCTTCCATGCGTTATTTCGGCAAGTCCGTGAGCGAACTGAACCTGGGTGAATCGGCCTTGCTGGCCGGTCTTCTCAAGGCGCCATCCCGATACAGCCCTGTCAGCGACGCCGAGCGTGCAGCAGCACGGGCGACCGTGGTGCTGGACTTGATGGAACAGACCGGCCGCATTTCGGCGGATGAACGATACGATGCTGCTGCAACACCGATCCGTGTTTCCCGTGGCGCCTCGAGTCCCGGCGCCCAGTATTTTGTAGACTGGCTGGCGCCTCGTGTTCGGGAGATCGTTGGCCCGGATTTCGAGTTCGACCTGCGCATTACCACCACCCTGGATGTTGATGCTCAGCGCGCAGCAGAAACTGCTGTCTCCAGCACGCTGCAAGATGCCGATGCGGCGCGCGGTGCCGGTGAGGCCGCTCTGATTTCGCTTGCGCATGATGGCGCCGTTCGGGCCATGGTCGGCGGTCGCAGCTACACGCATTCCCAATATAATCGCGCGCTCCTCGCTCAACGTCAGCCAGGCTCAGCCTTCAAGGCATTTGTCTATGCCAGCGCCTTTGAAGCCGGGCTGCGTCCGGACGATGTCCGCAATGACGCGCCGGTATCAGTCGGTGATTGGCAGCCCGCCAACTACAATGGCGAGTATCGAGGCGAGATGACCCTGCGCGAGGCCTTTGCCCGCTCGTCCAACTCCATCGCGGTTCAGATCGCCGAGGAAACAGGTCGGGGTCACATCGCGCGCCTGGCCGAGCGTATGGGAATCGCGACGAATTTGCGCATAGACCGCTCGCTCGCCCTCGGGGCCTATGAAGTAAACCCCATGGAAATGGCCGTGGCCTACGCGCCGTTCGCCAATGGCGGGCGCCGCGCCGAAGCACATGGCATTCTGATGATCGAGACCGCAGACGGCGAGATCATCTATGAGGCCCCACCGGTGGCCGGTGAAAGGGTTCTCGACCAGCGGACCTATGCCAGCATGAGAGACCTGTTTTCAGCAGTGACCAGCTGGGGCACAGGGCGTCGAGCGGCCGTTCCGGGCCTGGAAATCGGCGGCAAGACCGGCACGACCAACGAGTTTCGAGACGCCTGGTTCGCCGGTTTCAGCGGTGACCTGGTCACTGTCGTATGGACAGGAAATGACGACAATGCTCCGACAGAGCGGGCGACCGGCGGCAGCACCCCAGCGACGATTTTCAATCGCTACATGGTCCACACACCCCGAACGGGCCTGGCTTCGGACCCAACCAGCACGGCCCTGGACGCCTTGTCCGCTACGCTTTTGCAGGCTGAGGCGGCCGTTGACGCCACCGCCTCGCAAGATGAGCCGGAGAACGATGAGCGCGATCTGATCGGTGCCTTCCTGTCCGGATTGGGCGGGAATAACTGAGAAACGTTCCCCCGCCCCCTTCTCTCTACGTCACGTAGTATCGCGATACTGAATTCGTGACTTCAAGGGAGAGGACAGTGCGAACCCTTTTAACTTCCAGCGTATCGGCCCTGGTTTTGGCCGCATCGATTTCCACCATCGGCGAAGCACAGACACGTGTCAGCCGTTCCGACGGCCAGGCCGCAATCGCCGCCATGGGGCTGGATGCATCTGACACGAACGAGATTTCGTTCGAGCGCGGACGTTTTGCCCGAGGCGACTATGTCTTCACCAATGTGGTCTTCCACATCGAGGAAGAGCATGAAGACGAGGCCGGCGAAGAGGGCGATTTCAACGTCAGTCTCGAGGGCGAAGAATTACGTGTCGACGAGATGCGTTTCAGCTCGCCACGCCTTGCCCCAGATGGTCGGGTCATGTTCGACGCCTTCTCGATGAGCGGTCTCAATGCCGCCGGAGATGATGGCGAATCCGTCGTGATCGACCTGATCGAGATTGTTGGACCGAATGCCGATTTCGCCGCCATGATTGCCGAGGGTTTCGCCACAATCGGCGAAGGCGACGAGGATGACGTTGATTTTGATATTGGCGATGATCCGTTCGATCGACTGGCCCTGAACGGTCTGCGCGTCTCTGATACTGGCGACGACGAGACGACTGTCAATCTTGGTTCCCTAGTGCTCGAACATGACGCCGATGATGAAGTTGCGCGGTTTGAGATGAATGACTTCCTCGTCGACGCAATGGACGATGATGGCCCGATCCGTATATCGCTCAGCGAAATCCGGATGGAAGGGATCAGCACGGAAACGACCGGGGAGTGGTTCACTGCTCTCGAGAACGACAACATGCCGGCCTTCATGAACTCCTACATGAACGCTGCAACCGTGAACCCGGCATCGATCTTTTCCGAGTTTATTCTGCGTGACTTTGCCTTCAACGGTGCCGGTCTCGACCTGTCCCTGGCGTCCATCACTGCCGAAAACGAAGTTCGTCGCGGCAATGTCCACTCAAGCGGCATTGTTGACCGCCTGCATTTCTCCGCCGACGCGGAGAGTGAAAACGGTGCGCAGATTGCCGCCGGACTGATGATGCTGGGTTACAGCGAACTGAACATGAATGCCGTGACCAACACGGTTTTTGAGCCGGAGCGTGGCCGCGCCTATACGACGGGCGACAACTATTACCTGGTAGAAGATGCATTCCGCATCGATTTCAGTCAGGACCTCGAAGGCTATAACGAATATACGGCGCTTATGGCCGAACTGATTTCGGACGCTGCCGAGAATGGCGACGAAGCTGCCGAAGAAGCCGCCATGGCCGCCATGTCCGCCCTGCAGGTGAACGAGTTCTCGGTATCTATCTCCGACGAGTCGATTCTGGAGCGCGCCTTCGGCGCCATGGCCGCACAACAGGGCATTGCCCCGGAACAGGCCCGTGCCCAGGCTTCTGCACTGGTTCTTCTGGGCGCGGCAAGTGCTGGGCCGCTGGTGCCAGCGCCGCTGATGTCGGAGCTGACCTCCGCTGTTTCCGGCTTCCTCAACAATGGCGGCTCGGTCACTGTGGGCATGCGCCCGACCAGCCCGACCACTGTTGGCGACATGATGACTCTCGTTGAACAGGAAGAACCCGACTTCGAACGTCTCGGTATCAGCGTTTCGGCAGAACCCGCCGAGTAACGCCCTGACAAACAGAAAGGCCCGCCGATCGGCGGGCCTTTTTTGTTGTTTGAAGTGCTGGCTCAGCGTTGCCTGAGCGCTTCGCCACCTTTTTCGTCCCAGAAGTCTCGCATGCGCGGCGCGATCTGTTCGCGGAAACGGCGACCATTGAAGACGCCATAATGACCGACTTCAGGCTGCACCCAGTCCAGCTGGAGCTTTTCAGGCAAGTTGGAACACAGATCATGTGCCGCCTGGGTCTGGCCGATGCCGGAGATATCATCCCGCTCGCCCTCAACCGTCAGCAGAGCGATATCCTCGATGGCGCTGACATCAACACGGCGACCATGATGTTCCTGAATCCCGCGCGCCAGTTTGTGCTCCTGGAACACATCGCTGATCGTCTGCAGGTAAAACTCCTCGGAGAGGTCCATCACCGCCAGGTATTCGTCATAGAAAGAGCGGTGTTTTTCGGCACTGTCACCGTCACCCTCAACGAGATGATTGTAGAAATTCCAGTGTGCATCAACATGGCGGTCCAGGTTCATGTTCATGAAGCCGGCCAGCTGCAGGAAGCCCGGATAAACACGACGCAGAGCGCCCGGATTGGGCGCCGGCACCGTATGGATCAGATTCTGGGAAAACCACTCAAACGGCTTTTCCTCGGCCAGGATATTCGGTGCCGTCGGAGATTTTCGTGTATCGATCGGCGAGCCCATGAACGTCATGGAAGCCGGTCGCGCCGGATCCCTGTCCTCGGCCATCAGTGCGATCGCAGACAGGGTTGGTGGCCCCGGCTGACAGACCGCCACCACGTGCACATCCGGCCCCAGGAAGGCGATCATCTTGCGGATATAGGCCACAAAATCATCGAGATCGAACCGGCCTTCGCTGACGGGTACCATGCGCGCATCCTGCCAGTCGGTGATGTAGACTTCGCAGTCTGGCAGGAAGGTCTCGACCGTCCCGCGCAGCAGAGTGGCATAGTGACCGGACATAGGGGCCACAAAGAGGATCTTGCGGTCGTCCCGCTTGCCGCGCGCCTCGGCCAGCGCCTGCGGGTCGCGACGGAAGTGCAGGAGGTCGCACCAGGAGTCCGACCAGACGACATCTTCCTCGACCGCAACCGTGTGACCGTTGACCAGCGTGTGGTCGATCATCCATTCCGGCTTGCCATAGCGCCGGGTCACAGATTCGAACAAGTCGGCCGCAGCCGCCATGGTGCGCCCAGCAACCGTGTCACCCATCGGGTTCCACGGCGCGCGCATCATCCGCCGTGTCGCATTGGCGGCCGCGCGCCAGGGCGTCATCGCCAGGCGGTTCATTTCGTAAACACTGTAAAGCATCAAGCCTCCCGCAGCGCATTCCGCATCTTTGAGTGCGTGATTATGCGCCTTCTTCCTCAAGGAAGTCTTGCAGACGCTGGGCCGCCATCGACGGGTCAAATCCGTCGGTGAAGATGTCTACAAAACGACCTTCCGAATTCATCAGATAGACGATGGATGAGTGATCCATCAGATAATCATCTCCCTCACCCGCACGGCGGTAGGCCACGCGATAGGCCGCAGCCGCAGCCGTGACCTGCTCCTGGTTGCCGGTCAGCCCGATCAGGCCATCCGGAAAGGCATTGGAGGTGACGTATTGCGCCATCGCGTCCACCGTGTCCCGTTCGGGATCAACAGTGATCAGGATGGGTTGAAACTGTGCGCGTTCCTCAGCGGACAACTGATCCAGCGCAATGGCGAGCAGTTGCAGGGAATACGGGCAGATATCCGGACAGTAGGTATAACCGAAATAGATCAACATCGGTCGGCCCCGATAGCTCTGTTCGGTCACCGTCGCACCGGTGTGGTCAACCAGGGTGAACGGCCCGCCAATATCGGCCTCACCGCTAACCCGCACCGGGGCCGGACGAGCCACGGCATCGCTCTGCCCCTGATCTCGCATTGCCAGCGTCAGGAAGGTCAGCATCATCACCATCGGGGCGGCCAGAAGCACCAAGACCCAGGCGCGGCTGCCGGCCAGTACACTGGCGAAACGGCGAAGGCCATTACGCAAAGCTTCCAACAGAGACTGCATTGATCGTCCTTGAGCTGTTCGTGTTTCGGCGAACCATGTTATGCCAAAACATAGCTTAGATTGCTGCACGTGCGAAAGTAGGCGCGGCGACCTGATATGTCCATCAAGTATGACGGAAATGTACAGGATCGAATATGAGTGATGCGGATTGGGATCCCTATGGCGGCGACGCTCACCTGACACCGGTATTCGGCCGCCTCCGCCTGCGGACACTGGTCATGCTGCGCTGGCTCGCCGTGGTCGGACAGACGTTGACCGTGCTGCTGGTACACTTTGTCATCGGTTTCGAACTGCCGCTGGGCTTCTGTCTCGGCGTCATCCTGACCAGCGCCTGGATCAACACCTGGCTAACGCTGGCGGTGCAGCCGCAGCAATTTGCCCAGGACTGGCAGGCTTTCGCCCAGCTCGCCTATGATGTGCTGCAGCTGTGCGTTTTGTTGATGCTGACCGGTGGCTTGCAAAATCCGTTTGTCGTCATGCTGGCCGCGCCTGTTACCATTGCCGTTGCGGCGCTACCGCCTCGCTGGTCCCTGCCTGTTGCCGGCATTGCCATGATGGGCACAGGCGCGATGTGGCTGTGGAGTCTGCCGCTGCCGTGGCTGGGTGGTGAGGAGCTGCAACTCCCCGGCATGTATCTCATCGGCTTGTGGGCCGCGATCTTCATCGCGGTTGCCTTCACCGCGGTCTATTCCTGGCGGGTCAGCCAGGAAGGGCGGTCCATGGCGACGGCCCTGGCCGCAACCCAGAGCGTTCTGTCCAGGGAACAGCGGCTCTCTGCGCTCGGGGCACTGGCCGCAGCAGCCGCCCATGAGCTGGGCACGCCTCTGGCGACCATCCAGCTGACCGCCAAGGAAATGATGCGCGAACTCAAGGATGATGAAATCCTCAAGGAAGATGCCGAGCTTCTGGTCACCCAGGCCCGACGTTGTCGCGACATTTTGAAGCGTCTGACCGCCGAGAAAACATCCACTGACCAACGTCATGATCGCGTTGAATTCCTGGCGGCTCTGGAAGAAGCGGCAGCGCCTCTACGCGGTATGGGGCCAATGGTGGATGTGCATCTGGATGGGCCGGAGGACGAGCCTGAACCGGTCCTGCGGCGAATCCCCGAATTGCTTTATGGCGTGGGCAATTTCATCGAAAATGCTGTTGATTTCGCCGCGACCCGGGTCACCGTTGAAGGACAGTGGGAAAAGGACCAGCTCAGCGTCACCATTCTCGACGATGGGCCAGGCTTCACACTGGAGATCCTGTCCAAGATTGGCGAGCCCTATGTGACCACCCGATCCGGCACGCCCGGACAGGGTGGACTGGGATTGGGTGTTTTCATTGCCAAGACGATGATTGAAAAGACCGGCGGAACGGTCAGTTTCGAAAACTCCAGCACCGCCGGTGGGGCACTCGTCACTATTGTCTGGCCGCGCGAGAAGGTGGAGGCGGGGCCGATCCTCCGCTAGTAATGAATCGAACAAACTCAAAGAGGTTTGATTGTGAGCGACATCGAATACGAATTGCCCGAGGACAAGAGCCTTCTGATCCTGGACGATGATGCCCCTTTCCGCACCCGCCTGGGACGCGCGATGACGGGCCGCGGTTTCATTGTTTCGGCCGTGGGCACCGTGGATGAGGCCAAGGAAGTCGCTCGCGCCAATCCACCGGCCTTTGCCGTCTGTGACCTGCGTCTGCAGGATGGTGACGGGCTGGAAGTGGTGAAAAGCCTGCACGCCTCGCGGCCCGACTGCCGCGTTGTGATGTTGACCGGATACGGCAATATCGCCACCGCCGTAGCTGCCGTGAAAGCCGGCGCGGTCGATTATCTCTCCAAGCCAGCCGATGCCGACGATATCATCAAGGCGCTTCTCGCGCACCCGGACGACAAGCCGGAGCCGCCGGAGAATCCGATGTCGGCCGACCGTGTCCGTTGGGAACATATCCAGCGCGTCTTTGAGCTGTGTGATCACAATGTCTCGGAAACCGCACGCCGCCTGAACATGCACCGCCGCACCCTGCAGCGCATCCTGGCCAAACGCGCACCGCGCTAGAGTGATTTCGGATCAGTAGGTGCGGCCGCCTTCGCTGGCGGACATGCCGGCATGGGCATAGGCATAGATCGGGCCGCCATTGGCGCCCTGGACGATCGCAACCGTGCCGAAATGGCGGAAACTCTCGCCGACCAGCTCGGCCTCACCGCCGGACCAACTTCCCAGATAGCTGATGGATTTGACCATATTGTAGTGGAGCATTTCGGTGCCGGCATTCTCACCGCCGCCGATCTCGACCGTGGCCCAGCCCGGCTTGTAGGCGACCAGCCAGACGTCCAGCGCCTCTTCCGGCGCCTCGCCGTCCAGATGCACGATATAGGAACCGAACGGACCATCCTCGATCGACAGGTCCGGGCTCTCCGGCATGGCATTCAGGCGATCGGTGACCGCTGTTGAAACCTGGTCCCGATCCCAACCCGGCGCGTCCATCACACCATCGACAACAAAGTGCGGCGTATAGAGACGCGGAACTTCAAGGCGCGGCAGGTAAGCGCGCTGACGGTGAACATATTCCGGTCGGGCAAAGGTGTCGGTCCAGCCATACATGTCCCAGTAGGACACGGCATAGGCGAGGACAAAGACATTGTGACGCTGATCCAGCTCACCCAGGTAACGATTGGCTTCCGGGCACAAACCACACCCCTGACTGGTGAATAATTCAACCAGAACAGGACGGTTCTTCTCATCACCGGCCTGAGCAGCCGGTGAAGCGAGCGCCATTATGAGGGTGGCAAGTATGAGCGATAACAAACGCATGCGCTCTAGATAATCATGCCCGCCCGTGTCGGCCAATCACTTGGCTGTGACACGGGCGGGAGATTTCTGTCCCAGATGTCAGCCGCGCGCGAGATTGCGCAGAACGTAGTGCAGGATGCCGCCATTGCGGAAGTATTCCAGCTCGTTCTCGGTATCGATGCGGGCCTTGACCGGAGCGGTCTTGGTCGTGCCATCCGGTAAGGTGACTTCCACCGTCATGGACGCACGTGGCTCGAGCTCGGAAACGCCCTTGATGTTGACCGTTTCATCGCCCTTCATGCCAAGAGATTCCCAGGATACGCCGTCCTCGAACTGCAGGGGCAGAACGCCCATGCCGATCAGGTTGGAACGGTGGATACGCTCAAAGCTCTCAGCGATTACGGCCTTGACGCCCAGCAGGCGCGAGCCCTTGGCCGCCCAGTCGCGGGAAGAACCTGTGCCGTATTCCTTGCCCCCGAAGACAACCAGCGGCGTGCCGGCCGCCTGGTACTCCATGCAGGCGTCATAGATGTCGACCTGTTTGCCGTCCTTGAGCGTGTAACCACCCTCAACGCCGTCCAGCATCTTGTTCTTGATGCGGATATTGGCAAACGTGCCACGCATCATCACTTCGTGATTGCCGCGACGCGAACCGTAGGAGTTGAACTCCAGCACCGGAACCTGACGTTCCTGGAGGTAGCGACCGGCCGGGCTGTCGGCCTTGATGGAGCCGGCCGGAGAGATGTGGTCGGTGGTGATGCTGTCACCGAACAGGCCCATGATCTTGGCGTCAACGACATCGCCGGGCGCTTCCGGATCCATCGTCATACCCTCGAAGTAGGGCGGGTTCTGTACGTATGTGGAGGTATGATCCCAGGCATAGGTCAGACCACCGGCAACCTCGATGCCGCCCCAGGCTTCATCACCCTTGAACACGTCCGCATAACGCTCCGCGAACATTTCAGGCGTGATCGCGGTGCGGACGGCCTCGGCCACCTCGGCAGAAGTCGGCCAGATATCACGCAGATAGACGTCATTGCCGTCCTGGTCCTGACCCAGCGGCTCGGTGGTCAGGTCCTTGGTCATCGTGCCGGCAATGGCATAGGCCACGACCAGCGGCGGTGAAGCGAGATAATTGGCCCGGACGTCCGGGCTGATCCGGCCTTCGAAATTGCGGTTACCGGACAGGACCGAGGTCGCGACCAGGTCGTTCTCGTTGATTGCCTTGGAAATGGCCGGCGGCAGCGGGCCGGAATTACCGATGCAGGTGGTGCACCCATAGCCAACAAGGTTGAAGCCGAGCGCGTCGAGATCATCCTGCAGACCGGCTTTTTCCAGATAGTCGGTGACGACCTGGGAACCTGGCGCCAGCGAGGTCTTGACCCACGGTTTGCTCGACAGACCCTTGGCCAGGGCATTGCGGGCCAGAAGGCCAGCACCGAGCAGAACCGACGGGTTGGACGTGTTGGTACAGGAGGTAATCGCGGCAATGGCAACATCGCCATTGGTGAATTCAAAGTCCTCACCGTCAACCGGAGCGGATTTTCCAAGCTCGTCAGCTTTTCCATACTCCGTGCCCATCGTCTTGGTGAAGCCTTCAGCAGCTCCGGTCAGGGCGATCCAGTCCTGCGGACGTTTCGGGCCGGATACGGCCGGAACAATAGTGGCCATGTCCAGGTGCAGCGTATCGGTGAATTCCGGATCCGCTTCATAGTCCGGGCGGAACATGCCCTGGGCCTTGGAATAGGCCTCAACCAGGGCGACACGCTTGTCATCACGGCCGGTCGCCTTCAGGAAGGCCAGCGTTTCATTATCCGTGGGGAAGAAGCCACAGGTCGCACCGTATTCCGGCGCCATGTTGGCGATGGTCGCCTCATCTTCCAGGGACAGGTTGTCCAGGCCAGCGCCGTAGAATTCCACGAACTTGCCAACCACACCCCGTGCGCGCAGCATCTCAACGATCTTGAGGACGAGATCGGTCGCCGTGGCGCCTTCAGGCATCTTGCCCTTCAGTTCAAAGCCGATGACTTCCGGGATCAGCATGGAGACCGGCTGGCCCAGCATGGCCGCCTCGGCCTCGATACCGCCCACACCCCAGCCCAGAACGGCCATGCCGTTAATCATTGTGGTGTGGCTGTCGGTGCCGACGCAGGTGTCAGGGTACGCGATGGTCTCGCCGTCTTCATCCTTGGTCCAGACCGTCTGGGCCAGGTTCTCCAGGTTGACCTGGTGGATGATACCGGTGCCCGGCGGGACAACGCGGAAATTGTCAAACGCCTTGGCGCCCCATTTCAGGAATTTATAGCGCTCACCATTGCGCTGGTATTCACGCTCGACGTTCTTGGCGAAGCTGTCCGCACCACCGAAATTGTCGACCATGACGGAGTGGTCGATGACGAGGTCAACGGGAACCTGCGGGTTGATGCGTTTCGGATCAGCGCCCAGCTTGGTTGCGGCGTCGCGCATGGCGGCCAGATCAACGACTGCGGGAACGCCGGTGAAGTCCTGCATGACGACGCGTGCCGGACGGTAAGCGATCTCATGCGTGGATTTCCGGGTCGCCAGCCATGCGGCCATGGCCTCGATATCTGCCTTGGTGACGGTCTTGCCGTCTTCAAAACGAAGCAGGTTCTCGAGCAGGACCTTCAGCGAAGCCGGCAGGCGGGACACGCCGGTCAAGCCATTCGCTTCAGCAACTTTCAGGTCATAATAGGTGTAGGTTTCACCGGCCGCGGTGAGGGTGCGTTTACAGGAAAAACTGTCCAAAGAAGCCATTTCTGTTCCTCATATCCAAATCAAGCCAGACCACGGGCGTGGTTGGCGACTATCTGATTGGGCGGCGCCATCGCTGCTTTCGCAGCGGCCAGTTAAGACGGGCGCATCCGCCAGAAAGACGGATCCGGTCGTGACCGATTGCGCGCGTTTTAGCCGCACTGTGCTTTCGCTGCAATGCACACACTGCGCGTTGACCTTCACTATCAAGTTGGGCGACATGCCATGGATGACGAATGAAATCGCCTCATTGCCGGATCTGTCTGATCTAGAAGCCCATTCTCTGAGCGTTAACGGGCTGGCCCTGAAACGCGGCGACTTTGTGCTGCGCGAGGATATTTCATTCACGCTCAATTCTGGTGCCGCGCTTTTGCTGACGGGTCGCAATGGATCAGGAAAAACGACGCTGTTACGTACGCTGGCCGGTTTCCTGGCGCCTGCTGAGGGCGATGTCCGCCTGGACGAAGAAGGCGACCCAGGCGAGCTGATTGCCTGGCTCGGCCATGCTGACGGGCTCAAAACCAATGAAACCATTCGGAAATCCCTGCGCTTCTGGGCCGGGATGGCGGGGCAGCCGAACACAATCATCATGCCGGTGCTCAAGGCGTTGGATATCGGACATCTGATCGATCGCCCGCCGGCACGCCTTTCCCGTGGTCAACAGAGGCGGGGTGCGATGGCGCGCCTGGCCGTGATGAACCGGCCTTTCTGGCTGCTGGACGAACCGGCAGGACCGCTGGACCGAGCCGGTCGGGTACGGCTGGGGGAGCTGGTCGCCTGGCATCGCAGCCGGGGTGGTATCGTCATCGCTGCAACCCACCAGGACCTCGACTGGCCGGGCGCTCAGCGTCTGGAATTGGGCGGCGGCTTATGAACGGTTTCTGGTGGATACTACGCCGCGAGGCCGGTCTGGCCTGGGCGGGTGGCGGCGGCGCAGCGGGCCCCACCGCCTTTTTCCTGGCCTGTATCACGCTCGGCCCGCTGGCGATCGGGACGGAAAGCGACACCCTGGTCGCCGTTGGCCCCGGCATTATGGGCATTTCGGCGCTGCTGGCGGTGCTTCAATTCGGCGAGCGCAGCTTTGCCGATGATTTCTTCGACGGCACTCTGGAGCTTTACGCCCTCTCCAGCGTAAGCCTGCCGATCCTCTCCTTTGCCAAGGTGATGGGGCAGGCCCTCGCTACCCTTTGGGCCCTACCCTTGATCGGGGCGCTGGGCGGCATGATGTACGGGCTGGGCGCACAAGAAGCCCTTGTCGTTTTCTGTGGTCTGCTGGCGGCAATCCCGGCCCTCGCCCTGGTCGCCGGTTTTGCCAGCGCACTTTCGGCTGGCGTGCGCCGGGGGGGACTACTGATCTCCCTCATCGCCATGCCGATGATGATTCCGGTTCTTGTCTTCGCGGCTGGCGCGGGCCGTGCGGCTCTGGATGGCGATTATGATCGTGCCTGGGCGACGGTATTGCTGACGCTGGCTGTGTCTCTGGGTACATCAGCCCTGATGCCCTTTGGTATCGCCGCGGCCATGAGATCTCGACTGGGTTGATCCGGATCACTTTCTCGACTGCATTTTCATATCGCCCTCTTGAACTGTGCAGACCGCACCCCACATTCCCTATCACTTGATAGGTAGGTTTAGTCATGCAGTTACATTCCAACTTCAATGAACGTATTGTCCTGCGATCGGAGGACCGTGAGTGGGTGGCCTCTCCCGCCTCGGGTGTTGAGCGTCAGATGCTCGACCGGATCGGTGATGAAGTCGCGCGCGCCACGACCCTTGTGCGCTTTGCCCCGAATTCCAGTTTTGACTCGCACGGGCACGCGTTGGGTGAGGAATATCTTGTCCTCGACGGCGTGTTCTCGGATGAGAGCGGCGATTATTCCGCTGGACACTACGTCCGCAATCCACCGGGCTCGTCTCATACGCCTTTCACCAAGGAAGGGGCGACGATTTTTGTCAAACTGCGCCAGTTCGATCCGATGGATCTGGTCCACAAGACGATCGACACGCGCAAGGCCGACTTCTCGCCCGGCCTGGTCGAGGGCCTGTCCGTCCTGCCCCTGCACAATGCCGGCACGGAAGGGGTCGCCCTGGTGAAGTGGGAGCCCGGTACGCGTTTCAACCGTCACCGCCATTGGGGTGGCGAGGAGATCCTGGTGCTGGACGGCACGTTCCAGGACGAGCTGGGCGATTATCCCAAGGGCACCTGGCTGCGAAACCCGCACCTGTCCGAACACACGCCCTTCAGTGAAGACGGCTGTCTGATCTATGTGAAGACCGGACACTTGCCGGCCTGACGGATCAGCCTTCGTAAAGCGGGTCAAAGCCGGCGGCCTGGCGCAGCTGAACCGGCGTCCGACCCGCCAGTCTTCGGAAATCGCGGGTCATGTGGGCCTGGTCGGCATAGCCGGCGTCGATCGCTACTCCCGCCAGATCTGTCGCACCCTGTTTGATTGCGGTGCGGGCGCGCTGAAACCGCCGAAGACGCAAATACTCGCCCGGGGTCAGCCCGGCACAGCGACGATAATAGCGCCCCAGCGTCCGCTGGGTCTTGCCGGACCAATGAACCAGGTCCGCGATTTCAGCACCGGGATGCGCGACAAGCTCTTTGGCGAGCTGCTCCAGCAGGGCCTGCTCCCTAGGTGGCGTGGCGGCGGTGGCCAAACCGTCGCGCGCCGCTTTGCCAAAAGCCTGAAAACCGGCCTCCGCAGACCTGCAAAGCAGTCCTGCGACCTCCCTCCCAATCACCATGTCCAGTGGCTGGGCCCGGTTGCGCAGGGCAAATGGATCCGGACAGAAAGCCCCGATCGCCCAGGACCGGAAACGCAAGCCCATCATATCCAAAGCGCCTTGTGGTCTGAGCTCCAGCACCCGCGTCAGTGGTCCGTAGATCAGCGCGCCTTGCTGTTCAGCTTCGCCATCGGCGCGCAATTCCAGCGGCGGTCGTCCGAGATGCACTATCAGCTCGCAACACCCGTCCGGGGCTATCTCTTGGACCTGCTCACCGGGTGGCAGGCTGAGACACCAGGCCCCCTCAAACAGGGATGTCTCTGGAAAGGCTTCGAACTGGTATAGCGGTGGCGTGTCCATATTGTTCAAGATCCGGCGCGTCGATCGACCTAGCCTGCCACGCAGATCGTTTCAGTCCAACACAAGGCATCCGCATGTTGCTCTCCACTCTCGCTCTTTCCCTGTCGCTCACGCAAGCCGGCGAAACGCCGGACTTTTCCTGGCTGGAAGGACACTGGTTCGCGAACACGACGGACGTGTCAGCGAAGAAATCTGGGGCGATATGCGCGGCGGGCTGATGCTGGCGACCAATCGCTCATTGCGGGACGGCCAGGCCCGCGGGTTCGAATTCATCCGCATCCAGTCCTTCACGCATACTCATTACTGCGCCCAACCCGGCGGCAGTGAAGCGGTCTGTTTCGAACTCGCGGAACAGGGCGAGCAGAGCGCGACTTTTGAAAATGCCCAGCACGACTTCCCCCAGCGCATCAGCTATGCCCGCGAGGCCGACACGCTGACGGCGACCCTTTCGGATATCGAAGGCAACAACCCGATCAGCTGGAGCTGGCAGCTTCAGGAGTAGGGGCGTGCGACACTCGGACAGTTGCCCCCATGCCTTGCGCGCAGTAAGTGCAGGACATGCTGTCCTACTTTTCCAATCCCCAGCGATTTGACGCCCTGGCGAAATGGGCCATCCCCGTCTGCGCCATCGGCGCGGCGATACTGTTCGCCGGCGGCATGTATTACGCCTTTTTTGCTTCGCCGCCGGACTATCAGCAAGGCGATACGATCCGCATCATGTATGTGCACGTGCCTGCCGCGTATATGGCCTCGGCACTCTATGCCGGGATGGCAGGCGCGAGCTTTGTCTTTTTCGTGTGGCGACACTCGCTGGCCGATGCGGCCGCGGAAGTGATGGCGCCCATTGGTGCAGTCTTCACCCTGCTGGCTCTGATTACCGGAGCGGTCTGGGGCAAGCCCATGTGGGGCACCTGGTGGGACTGGGATGCGCGGATGACCTCAGTCCTGGTCATGTTTCTGGTCTATCTCGGATACATTGCCTTGCGTGCCGCCATTGAGGATCGCGCCCTGGCCGCGCGCATGTCGGCCATCCTGGCCATGGCCGGCGTGATCAATCTGGTCATTGTGAAATTCTCGGTCGAATGGTGGTCCAGCCTGCATCAGCCCGCCTCGATCATCCGCGCCGATGGCCCGACCATTGATGGCAGCCAGCTGGTCCCGCTCTTCCTGATGATGGGCGCCTATACGCTTCTGGCAGCCTGGCTGGTCTTCTACCGTCTGCGCTCTCGCACGCGCCTGCAGCGCATCCGGTCCATCGTCAGTCGCCGCGAGCGGGAGGAGGACGCATGAGTGAGTTTTTCGCCATGGGCGGGTATGCTGCCTACATCTGGAGCGCCTGGGGGGCGTCTGCCCTTGCCATTATCGCGCTGATCGTCTTCGCTCTTCTGGAACGCGCCCGGGCCGATGCCCGCTTGCGCGAACTGGAGGAGGATGAGGGGTCATGCGACTAATCCAGATTATAGCAGCGGCTGTGCTCGTTGCGTTGGCCGGCGCTGTAGGCTGGCATCAATACCAGTTGGCCAATCCAAGAACGGACCCTTTGCCAGCGTTCGAGGCTGCTTTTGTTGACGGGGCAACCGGTTTCGACCCCGCTGAGCTGAACAGGGCCTCGCTTCTCAACGTTTTTGCTTCTGATTGCATAGACTGTCGCAGCGAGATGCCCCTTCTGCTGGCCCTGCAGGCGGAAGGCGTGACCATCTATGGCGTTTCCACCGACGCTTCGGTCGATCAAACTCTCAGCTTTCTCGCCGACACCGGCAATCCCTATGCCGGACTGATGCAGGCAGAGCGCGGCACCATCACCGAAGCCTTTGGCGAAGTGTCGCTGCCCTATACGCTGATCCTGTCCAATGAGGGGGAGATCCTGGCCTATATCGAGGGCCCGGTGACGGTGAACATCCTGCGCAACCAGATCTATCCGATACTGGACCGTCAGGCGCGTCTGGCGCGTTAGCGGCTTATCCCTCGGCCACTTCCTGTTTGCGGGCCTTCTTTTCGGCCTTCCTGACCTTTTTGGCCTTGGCCTTTGCCTTTTCCTTGGCCTTCTTCTTCGCCTTCTTCTTTTTCTCTTTTTCCTTCTTGCGAAGCTTTTCGGCCTCTTCCTCGCCCTTTTCCAGCGTCAGGGCGATACGGCGCAGGGTTTCCAGGAAACTCGCACGCTTGTTCTTGGGCAAAGCCGTCAGGATGGCTGCATCGGCCTCCATCGCTCCCAGCGTTGCCGCTTCAAGCAGGGTCCGGCCGTCCATAGAAAGATGGATTGCATTGGCGCGTGCATCGCCGGCCAATTTCTCGCGCTCGAGCAAACCATTGCGCACCATGCGCGCAACCAATTCCGCCAGGGTTGAACGATCAATGCCGGTAGCTTTGACCAGCTCGGTCTGTGTCAGACCTTCGCGCTCGGCCGTTGCATGCAGCACGGCGAACTGACGCTGGGTCAGCTTGGCGCCCGCCATGGCCTTGGCAAAACGTTCTGCGGCGAACTGCTGGGCACGGTGAAGCAGATGCCCCGGCGATTGCGCCAGGTTGAAGTCTGCTGGATCAGGCTGAGAACTCGACATATCCCACTCCACTCCGTCCCTTCGGGCTTATAGAGCGGGAATATAACGCGAAAATGACAATTGTCCGAATACGGATTGTCGCGCTAGCTGTCTTTCTCCTCGCCCTCTTCCTCGGCACCAAAGGCCTGGTATTTCGAAAGCAACGGCATCTGCGCCAGCATGAAACCCATGCCCAGGAAGAGAATCGCCAGCTTGGAATTGGCCCAGAAGGACTCGGTAATTGCGAATTCGGCAAACCAGCGCGCGCTTTCAGGAACCGTGCCGTCAGAAATGTGACGCCACAAAAACTCATTGAGGAGCGCCAGGAACTGGAACCAGATTGCCCAACGAATAGCGAACGTTGTCCACGCTTCGTCGGGCAGTTTGAACAAGTGTTCGAAGAAGATTTTCCAGACGTTCATCTGGAACGCCATCGACACCAGGATCAGCCAGGAAAAGAACAAGTTGATGATGGTGGGCTTCACATAAATGAAGATCGGGTCCTGCAACCAGATCCCCATGGCGCCAAAACCCAGGACGATAACGGTCGTCATCACCAGCATGGGCGGCACACGTTTTTCCAGTCGCACGGCCAGAATCATGGCGATCGTCGCGGCGATCATGTATGCGCCCGTTCCGATATAGATCGCCTGATCGGCAAACCACACGCGTGACAGATTGTAGACGACGATCCAAATGCCGATCGGGCCGGCATCAATGAGCAGGCGAGAATTGGACGGCGTGTTGGCGGTTTTTTCGGTCACAGGCAGAACTCCGGCTGGGCACACTCAAGCGATATGGCTGCACCCGGGACAAGATCAAGCAGAAAGAACGGCGGGGCCCAAACGGGCCCCGCCGGATTGATTAGCGGCCATCCATCACATTGGGAATGTCCGTGAAGGGTTGAATACCAAATTCCGGATAGATTTCGGTTGGGTAATAGACCCGGCCATCAGCCATGACCATGGAAATGGTCTTGATGGCCTTGAAGTCTTGCGTCGGATCACCCGGAATCAGGAAGAAATCGGCGATCTTGCCCGGCTCGATCGTGCCCAGATCATCTCCGGCACCCAGATAGTCAGCCATCTGCCAGCTGCCCCAGCCGACAATCTCGGCCGGCGTCATGCCGATATTCTGGTAGAGCTCCAGCTCGCGGTGCAGGGTGAAAGACCCACCCAGATCCGTTCCTGGCACCATGAAGATACCGCGCTCATACATCATGCGCAGAACCTCGGTCAGCTGATCGAAAGCGCCGCGGTAATTGGCGTCATCCTCGGCATTGGCGATATCGGCCCAGGCGGTACGCGCGCTGCGCTGATTGGAAACCGGCATGTTGTCGATATAATCGACCACACCTTGCGACAGGGTTCCATTACGCGAGAGAAGCAGCGCTTCATGGATGGCATAAGTCGGATCCAGAGCCACGCCGCGCTCCACCATCGCATCCATCGTCGCCAGCACGCGCTCGCTATTGAGGTCCAGTCCCGGCAAACGGCGCAGAGCGGTCAGGCGTAAAAGGGAGCGCGTATCCTCGCCCTCTTCCAGCACCCAGCCCAGTGCGATCTGGTTGATATGGGTCATCTCGTCATAACCCGCTGCGATCATGGCATCCGCATTGGTAAAGGCCGGAACGTGACCGGCCACGCGCATGCCCTGCGCATGCGCCTCCGCGATAACCGCCGGGATCCAGTCCGGGTTCATGGAATTGTAGATCTTGACCTGGTGAAAGCCACGCTCGGCATAGGCCTGGACAGCGGCGACCGCCTCTTCCTCGTTGGAGACAAGGATACCGTTATTGGAGTTGAACGGGCTGCGCCCCTCAATGAAGCCGGAACGGAACAGGCGCGGCCCAGCGACGCGGCCAGACTGGATATTCGCTTCCAGGCCATCGAGGACATCATTGTTATTGCCCATGTCACGCACGCTGGTGACACCCGCAGCGATGTTCAGGAAGGCACTCGTCTCGCCCATATGGCCGTGCATGTCGAACAGGCCCGGAACCAGGGTCCCACCCGCGCCGTCAATGACGACCTCGCCATCGGCGCGCGCATCAGCGGCTTCGATACGGTCGATGCGATTGTCCACGACAAGCACGGAAACCGGTTCGCCCAGCGTCTCGTTTCGACTGTCGAAAATTCGGACATTGGCAATGCGCACCGGCGCTTCATAATCATGCACAACACGCTGCTGGATTTCTTCGAAACGACGCGCGCCGTATTCCGCAGCAATGCCGCGCAGACGCTCGTCCTCACCTTCATAACCCGCTTCCAGGATCGCAAATCCCGGAGTGATGATGCCGAAGAAGGCGTTTTCATACATCAGGAAATACGTCGGGTTGAGACCGGTTCCGGACAGGGCGTAGCTGGTCACGGTGCGATCACCCTGCTCGCCGGTCACCTCCAGGGCCTCAATCTCGGACAGGCTCAACTCGCCGCCCGGCAGAGCCGCCAGACGACCATCTTCCTGTTCGATCAGGGCCCTGGCCGCAATGGCCAACCAGTACGGGCTGGCACTTTCAGGAACATAGAAGGCATCACCCGCCGGAACAGCCTGGTCGGAACCGGTATTGTCGGTCCAGCGTGCCTCGCCATCGATAAATTCGAAACTCTCGTCAATCGGGTTGCCGAATGTTGAGGCACCCTCAATGCTCCAGCTTTCCGGCAGGCCGTTTTCATCAAGTCGCACACGCTCGACCATGGTCGGACCGCGGCCATTATTGCGGTACTCATAGTCGATCGCATATCCATCATCCGAGGTCGCGATCTCCAGCGCACCAATCGGCGTCCCGCCCACCAGGACGGTAAAGGTGGATGCCTCTTCCACGGACTGCATGCCGCCATCGACCGCTGCGTCGTTCTCGCTCGCAGGCTGACAGGCGGCCAGTGCTGCCAACGCAATGCCGGCACCAAGCCAATTCATCGACTTCATGATTTTGTTCCCCTCATGATCCTTCGGCTGAGAGGATTAGCAGCATTCCCGCGGAGAACGAAATCCGTCTCAGCGCAGCGGTGAGGTCTGATAGAGGCGGACCTTGGTGCCGCCGTGATCCACGACCGGTCCGGGCTTGCTGAACGGCAGGCCGGTTGCCTTGGCCAGCTGCGCCGAGGATGTGACAATTCCCACCCGCCAGCCTGAAAACCGGGTGCGCAGGGCATGACCGATGGAACTGTAAACCGCGGTCAGCTTCTTGCGGTCACCAATCCGGCCGCCATAAGGCGGATTGATGATGATCAAACCGGGATTACACGCCGGCGGCTGAAGGTCGCGGATCGCGGTGTGTTCGAACGTGCAAAGCGGCGCCACGCCTGCCCGCTCGGCATTTTCTCCGCTCATGCGAATAGCGCCTGGATCACGGTCTGAACCGAAAAAGCGCTGTTCACTGGAGTGTTCCTCGTCATCCACGAGCATTTTCGTCCAGACCTTGGCATCAAAGGTCTTCAGGTGCTGAAAGGCGAATTCACGCGAGCGGCCGGGCTTGAGGTTCAACGCCAGCTCGGCGGCTTCGATGACAAATGTGCCCGACCCGCACATCGGGTCCAGCACAGTCTCTTGTCCCGTATATCCACAATCCCGCAGGAAGAGCGAAGCCAGGGTCTCCCGCATCGGGGCTCGGTTGACGGCCGTCTTGTGGCCGCGGCGATGCAGCAGCTCACCTGACGTATCCAGGCTGATCGTGCACTGGTCATGCTCGATACGAACCATGACGCGGATATCCGCGTCGGTCTCGATCGTCGCGCCAGTTTCTTCGCGGATCGCCGTCTCAATTCTCTGGGTGGCGGCTTTCTCGTGGTAAATCTTGGATTTGCGGCATGTCGCATCAACCCTGACCGTATGCCGGCGATCGATCAGATCGGCCCAGGGCACACGCCGGGATCGTTTGTCCAGCTGGGCCAGGTGCACGGCGTGGAAAACGCCGATCCGCACCAGTACACGGGTTGCGCCGCGCAGTTCCAGATTGGCGCGCCACACCGCTGGCCAGTCGCCGCGCAGATTGACGCCGCCCGTCTCGACCTTGCCAACGGCAAAACCCTTCTCACGCGCCTCATCCGCCAGCAGGTTTTCCAGCCCGGGTGCCACAATCAGGAAAATGTCGAGTTGATCATTCATGGCGGATGCTTATCGCAAGCCAGCCTGAGCGTCGATACGGGGCAGCGGTCAGTCTTTCACCCGCCAGGGCGGATCCACGCGATTCTTGCCAGCATGATAGATCTTGATCTTGTGGCCATCCGGGTCGAGCAGGACTGCCTCGCGCCAGAGCCAGCCCATATCCTCGGGATCGGCCTCAAACTCGAAACCGCGCTCCTGCAGGCGGGCCACTTCCTTGTCGACCTTGTCGCATTCCAGATAGATCACGGCGCCGGGCAAGACGGCATCCTCGCTCAGATGCAAGGAGAAGGTCGTATCCCCGTCCGGTGCCAGAAAACGCGTATAGTGCGGGGAGTCGACCAGAAGGCGGAAACCCAGGCGCATGTAGAAGGATTTGGAGCGAGGGATATCGCTCACCGGAATGGTGATCTGATTAAGGCGCATCGGCTTCAGCGGCGCGTGGGTTTGCAATCTGGTCAAGTGGACGAATCATGCGGTCGACCGCGAGATCAGACAACAAAAATGCCCAACCCTCGCTCGCATTTATTATTCGTGCTGCTTCGTCCTCGGCATCGTCCGTGACCGCTGTCGTGCGGATCCGGGCCCAGCGGGTTTCGCCCTGGGCGATGATATCCAGCGTCACGCGCATTCCGCTGAATGTTTCCGCGGTATGGAAGGCCACAACGGAACCGGTCAGGCGATCCATGCGCCGCACATCCCGGAAACGCAGACGCCCGAGCGCAGTGGCCGGGCCATTGCCGGCGCCGGCGGTGATCGGCTGCCAACCTGTCGGTTCGCGCAGGGAGAAATTGCGAGATGTCCGGGCAGCTCTGACCAGACGGTATTGCGGGCCGGCTTCCGGTCGAATCTCCGCGGCGGCGATCTCGTTGCGCCCCAGTGACAGGAAATCAAGCGCCAGCCATTCATCCGCAGGCTGTCCCAACAGATTGGTGTCCACATCCGGATCAAAACGCGCCGCATAGGTTCGCGCTGCGCCAGGCGCGCGCAGATACAGCGTATCGCCACGCGCCGCGCCTAACAGCACATCCTCAAGCACATTACCCTCGCCATCGCGCAAGATGACGCGGTTGCCGCCGTTTTCCTCACCTTCCGTGGCCAGGGAGAGGCGCCCATGTTTTGCCGGGTCCGCTGTCCGGGCACCCACATATTCCAGGCTCATCAACAGATTATCGAGCGCCGCGAGGCGTTCCGGGCGAACCGGATAGTCATCACGGCTGGGCATGACCCAGCCGGTGTCCGTGCGGGCGATGACAAATCGCTCCTGTTGATTGATGATTTCAATCTCGCGGGCGGATTGGACGTTGTCCGCCCAGTCCGCCAGAACAGGGCCAGTGACAGCTGGCGTCCAGACCTGGCGCGCGTCCAGGACTGACAGGGTGATCGCAGCCGCCAGCATCAGCGCCGCCGAGGCGCCAGTAAGGAGCAGGTGGTTGAGCCTTTGCTGGTCGAGACGCTGGCTCATCTGCGCCCCCTGCGACGACGGAAGATCGCGCCGGCAATGCCTGCAAAAATCACCACGGCTGGCGGCACTCCGATCGTCCAGAACTGCAGGCTCGCATCCAGCGCGTCGATATCCTCACGGAACTCCCGCTCGATTTCACGCAGGCGTTCGCGCGTCCGGGAGATTTGACGGCGCAAGGCAAGGGCCTCGGCCTGTCCAGAGCGGGCTGCGTCACTGGCAAGGGCCGATGCGGACCCGGACCGGGTCAGGGTTTGCAAACGGAGCTGGGCCTCCTCGATTTCGGTTTCCAGCTGGGTCTGAAGTTCGAAATACTCGGTCTCGGCCTCGCTGCGCAGGCGGTCCACAGTGGTCATCGACCGGTTGGCCGGCGTTCGTGATCGCAGGCTTATCAGCGCGCGATCGCCTACTGCGCTGTCGACAAGGTTCAGCGCCAGATTGAGATTATCCGCGACGATATAGTCCCCCAGAGAGGGGTCGGACCGGACATAGTAACCATTATCCAGCCAGTCAGCATCGGCCACGACGATGATTTCGCCAGGCGCCTCTGCGAGATCGCGATGATCTGCCGGATTGAACACCAGGTCGGAAGCCGGCGGCCCTTCCGGGAACGCCGTGGAAATCACACCCTCCAGCCGGGCTGCCAGGGTGATCGGCAAGGGTGACGGCTCATAATCACGCAGCAACTCGTCCGGCGAGGGTGAGCCCGCGGCGATATCCGCGTCCAACAAAGCCCCTTCGGGCGAGGTCGCAATCAGCGGTGTGATCTCAAACCCGCTCTCGACATCAAAAAACAGCGCCCCGGGCGACCCGAAATTCACACCCAGATCCAGATTGGACGTGGCCAGGTCATCGGCGCTCATGAAACTGCCCGGCACCGAAAACCAAAGCGGATAGGCCAGAGTGCGGGCGCGGCCATCGGCCTCGCGCACCTGTACATCAAGGCCCAGAGACCGGTCCATGGACACGGTTTCGCGATCCCACTGCACGCCCCAGTGCGCCATCGGGACCCCCAGATCAGAGCCTCGGTCCGCATCCAATGGCGGGAGACCGTCAGGACCCGGCCTCAAGGCCATATGCGCCATCGGGTCCAGCATGACCAGCATCCGTCCACGGATCACTGCAAACTGGTCGACGAGGTAGAGTTCAGTCTCGGATAGAGCCCAGGGATGCAGGACCAGCATGGCCGATGCATCGGGAATCTCTTCAAATCCGCGCTCGACCCAGACCAGCTCATATCTTCCTGCCAATTCACTGACAAAACGGTTCGGAGCGCCATCATCGGGCGAGATGGGCAGGGAGGTCAGAATGGCCAGGCGCGGCGCCTGCTGTCGTTCGATATCCGCAATGGTACGCGAAAGCTCATACTCCAGCCGCGCTTCATTGGCCGGATCGAACAGAGCGATCACCGCGGCTTCATCCACTGAATTGCGGGCCACGAGGCCAAAGAATATCTGTTCACCGGTTTCCGTCGGCAACGCGGTCAGCCCATACTCGAGCGCTGCATCCTCTTCGGCAGAAAACGGCGCCGGGTCGATCTCGATCAGACGAATGCGCCCGCCGCTTCGCTCTTCGTAGGCACGAAGGAATTCACGGACACGCGTCGCATAACTGCGGATCGCAGGGCTGTCCGCAGCGATGGAGCGCGAATAGTAGAACCGCCACTCTACCGGTTCTGCCAGACGGTCGATAATGTCCTGACTGCCTTGTGACAACCGATAGAGCCCGCTCTGGGTCAGATCGAGGCGGGCGCCGCGCAGCGCATGACCGGCAAAATGATTGCCGGCAACAAACAACACGATGATCGAAAGGATCATCAGGGGCAGATAGAGCGAACGTTTCATCGCCCACCTCCCCGGCGTTCAGCGATCAGGACACCCGCACAAGACAGGGACGCGGTGATCAGACCGACAAAATAGATCAGGTCCGGCACAGCAATGACGCCGTAACGGAAGGCATTGTAATGCTCCAGCGCCGACAGCCCGGCGATGAATTCGGTGAGCCAAACCGGCGAGCCTTCTCCCAAACCCGAAAGCACCAGCGGCAGACCCGCCATGGTGAGCAGGAAGGCGGCTCCACACCCAAGAACAAATGCCACCACCTGGTTTGATGTCGTCGCGGAGAGGGCCTGCCCGACCGCGAGATAGCCCCCTGCCAGGAACAGCGCGCCCAGATAACCCGTCGCGATCGCGGCATTATCCGGTGATCCCAGATAGTTCACCGCGATCCAGAGCGGCCAGGTCAAGACAAGGGCGGCCGCAGCCACACTCCACGCCGCGAGAAACTTGCCAAAAGTCGACGCCCAAAGCGGAATGGGCAGGGCCATGAGGAATTCCAGGGTGCCGCGATCACGCTCCTCCGCCCAGCTCCGCATGGCCAGGGCCGGCATCAAGATCACCAGCAGCCAGGGCATCCAGTCGAACATCGGCGCCAGGTCAGCGCGATTAGTGTCGAAGAAACGCCCGACATGAAACGTAAAAGCGGGCGCACACAAAGCGAAAACCGCCAGGAACACATAGGCCAGCGGGGTCTGGAAATAGCTGGTGAGCTCGCGCCGATAGACGGCAAGGAGGGCTTTGATCAAACGACGCTCTCCCGGGTTAGCGGACGCTCGAGCGTCATATCGCGAAAAGCACTCTCAACCGTGCGGTCACTACCCTGTTCGGCCAGCCTATGCGGCGAGCCGTCAAACAGGACCTTGCCATGCGCCACGATCATGGCGCGTGAACAAACGGCCGGAACTTCCTCGAGAATATGCGTGGAGATGATGATCGCCTTCTCCGACGCCATCTCCCGAATGAGATTACGCACACCGTCTTTCTGATTGGGGTCCAACCCGTCAGTGGGCTCATCCAGGATGAGGACGGCGGGATCATGCGCGATCGCGGCTGCGAGGGCAGCGCGGCGCTTGAACCCCTTGGACAAGGTACCGATCGGCTGGTCGGCGGCTTCGCCTAGACGGGTGCGTTCGATCGCCAGCGCCGTCGCCCGCTTCGCGGCCTCGGCAGCAAAACCACGAGCTCGCAGGCCAAAGACAACGAAACCCCGAGGGGTCATGGCCGGATAGGCTGGCGCGCCTTCCGGCAAAAATCCAAGGCGTGACTGAGCCTCCAGTCGCCGGGCGACACCATCATATCCCGCAATCGAGGCAGAACCGCCATCAGGCTCCAGACAACCGGCCAGCATGCGCATGGTCGTGGTCTTGCCGGCACCATTGGGGCCGAGAAAACCCAATACCTCGCCGCGCTCGAGCGTAAACGAGATATCATCCACCGCACGGTGGGGACCAAAATTCTTGATCAGCCTATCGGCTACAAGCATGGACGATGCTCACCTTCTTCGGCCCTAGCGTTAGCGCGCGAATACCGGCTTGGCCAGCCCCAAGTCAGGTTTAGGTTTCCAAGGCTTAGTGAAGGGGTGTCGACCGGAGGCTAGCTCCATGATCCGGGGGGCTGGGGGGCTGTCTAAAACCAGGATCTGAAGCCGTCTGCGACCGGCCGACGCGCAAAAACTGGCGATCCCATGTGGCGGCATGGTGCCGGGAATAAGGCGACTTTTGGGCAGCGCCTAAAATGTTTGTAAGCTAGTATGTGTTACTCAACTGTCAGGAGAAAATGTGTGTTTGAAAGCTCGCAAGCCGGGAAGTCCGCGCCACTCGGCGTCATGTGGCATCGTCGCGAACTCGACGAGATCCTGAAAGTCTATGGCCGCTTTGTCGCCCAGGGCGAATGGAAGGACTATGCCATTGACGGGCTGAAGGATTGCGCCGTCTTCTCTATCTTCCGGCGGGCCAGTGAGATGCCCATGTACACGGTGGTGAAGACACCCGCCGACTCGCAGAAACAGGGCCAGTACAAGGTCGTTTCGATGACCGGCCAGATCCTCAAGCGCGGCCAGGACCTCAAACAGGTTTTGCGGGTGTTCGACAAGAAACGCTTCTCGGTTGTCGACTAGGCTTTCTGATAAGGCAAAGAAAAACCCCCGGCCGCCTGGCCGGGGGTTTTCTGTTCGGATGAGCCAGGTCCTATTCGCGGCTGCCCAGCAACATCATCAGGAATTGGAACATGTTGATGAAGTTGATGTAGAGCGACAGCGCGCCGAAGGAGGTCGCAACCGACTTGGCGGCTTCGTCGCCACCAAGCTCATGATAGGTCACTTTCAGACGCTGGGTGTCATAGGCAGTCAGGCCAGCGAAGATACCCACGCCGAGGACGGAAATGGCAAGCATCATAACGCTGGACTGCAGGAACATGTTCACGACCATCGCGATCACGAGACCAATCACGCCCATGATCAGGAAGGAACCAAAGCCCGACAGGTCACGTTTGGTGGTGTAACCCCAGAGGCTCAGACCAGCGAAGGACGCCGCAGTGATCATGAAGACCTGGGCGACACTCTGACCGGTATAGTTCAGGCCCCATACGCCCAGACCCGCGCCAATGGTCACAACCACAAACCAGTACAGCAGGTTTGCACCAGACTTGGACGGGTTTTTCATCATGAACATGGAGCCGAAAATGGCGACGAGCGGCAGGAAACCGATGATCGTGCCGAGGCCTGTGCGGCCATATCCGACCACACTTCCGTCGGGCGCCAGATAAGGAACGTAAAGCAGCCCCGTTACGGCGGGAACGCTTGTCGTGACAAACGCCAGCGCGGCGGAGACAACCAGTCCCAAACCCATCTTGTTATAGACACCCAGCATGAAGCTGCGAAGGCCAGCATCCACCGACATGTCCATCGACGGAGCACTGCCATAAGTGCGGGAAAAATCGTTCATTGTTTACGTCTCACATTAGCTGAGGGCGCACACAGCGCTTTGCGGGGAATATTGTCGTTTTGACCGCAAATGGCAAGAAGGGAAGCGGATCAACTGCGTCCCCCCTCAGCTGGAAAGACCCTCCAAAAATCATTGCTATGACATGACGATTGGCCTAATCCGGCCTCATGTCGCTTCGCCTGTTCGCCGCCCTTCCCATCGAGCCGGATACCGCCCGTGAGCTGAAACGCCTGCACAAGGGTGTGCCGGGCGCCCGCTGGCGGCCACTGGAAAACTTCCACATCACCCTGCGCTTCTTCGGCGATGTCGATGAACGTCAGCTCGAAGACCTGGATGCAGAGCTGTCTGCCATCATACTTCCGCAATTTGCTTTCGAACTCGGCGCGGCGAACTGGTTCGGCAAGTCAGATCCGCACACATTGTGGATGCGTGTCGAGGGCGGTGAAACGCTGATGGACCTCAACGCCGCCTGCGAACGAGCGGCCCGCCGCTCCGGTTTGAAAGCGGAGACACGCCACTTCAAGCCCCATGTGACGATGGCCTATCTGCACAACACGTCCGTTGATCGCCTTCGCAGCTTCGTCGACCGCACGCTGGACTATCGCTCGGGCCCGCTGATGGCGCAGTATTTTTCGCTCTATAAAAGTTATCCTCGCAAGGGCGAAACCAACATCTATGAACCCATCGCCGATTATCCGCTCGGCTAAACCGAGCAATTTCGGTCATAGATACCGGTTCTCTTTTATCGTGTTCTGCTTGTGGATGTGCAGCAGAAAGACTGTTCTTGATGAAATTGACCGCCGGAAAGCTGATTGCGCGAGTTTTTGCGACCTCGCTGGCCCTGAGCTACGCCATTGCCCCCTTGGCCGCGGCCCATACCCTTGCCCAGGATGAGAGCGCGCAGGCCCGCACCGTGATGGACATTGCCTATTATGACGGCGCAGGTTTCGATGATCGCAGACACCGGCTCAATCTTGTCTTGCTGGCCGCGGGCACGCCCCGCGCAACGGTCCTGTGGATCCATGGTGGCGCCTGGGCAGCTGGCGACAGATCGCGAGAGATGACTCTCGCTCAGGGCCTGGCGGACCAGGGCATTGCCGTGGCTGTCATGTCCTATCGCCTGTCCCCGGGACGCTGGATGTCAGAGCGCCTGCCGGACGAAGGCATCCAGCACCCCGAACATATCCGCGATGTCGCCCGCGCCTTTGCATGGCTGTGGAACAATGGCGCAGACCATGGTCTCGACCGCAATTCCCTCTTCGTCTCCGGCTATTCGGCAGGCGGACACCTCTCGGCCCTGCTGGCCATGGATGAAAGCTATCTGGCCGAACAGGGTCTGGACGGAGACACCGTACGCGGCGCCATTCCGGTCGCAGGCGCCTATGACATCGAAAACTATTACGAGCTGATCCTGGATGGGTTGGGCGAAGATGTGGCTGTCGGGCATGTGCTGGGCGTTTTCGGATCGCGCGAAGGACACGCAGCTGCCTCTCCGGCCTCCTATCTGGACGGATATGACACACCGACCCTCATCATCTCGGAAGGTGAAAGCGCGATCTACACGCAGCACTTCGAAGCCATTGTCGAGGAACACCCCTCCAACGAGGTGATCGACTTCGTCTACTTCTCCGAGGAGACGCACAACTCGCTGTTCTTCCAGCTTGCCGATGCGGAAGCCCCCAGCGCCGCCCGTGATGCCATGGTTTCCTTCATTGATCAGACCTTGAGAAACTGATCGGTGATCTCGCCGCTGCCTGTCTGTGACGGAAAGTGAGCACGTCGAACAGACGGCAGCGGCGAATTCCTTCTCAACCCAGATCGTGGCGCCGGCACACCGGCCTCACGGCGATCGATCCGGTCAACCTGCCGCACTGTTCCCGGATTGATCTCTCCCGCCTGACGTTGGCGAGGACCAATGCCTCAGTCGCGCCGAGCTTGCCCTGAGACACCCCTCGATGACTTTGGGCGACGATACCGGCCTTTCCTCTCACCCGAGAGAGGAGGGCCGGCACCGCTTTTCGTTGTTCGGGCTGAAATCAGTGAGCGCGACTGCGGGCGCGCAGATAGTCCGCCGGCGTCTGGCCGATATGACGGCGGAATGCACGAGCAAAACTCGAACGATCAGCATATCCCAGGCGATCGGCTACATTTTCGAGCGGCTCAGAGGCAAGGCTCGCGGTCTCCATTGCCGCGAGCAGCCGCGCACAGGTCCAGAAGCGCTTGGGAGACGTGCCGTATGCCGTCTTGAAACTGCGTATGAAGTGGAATTTTGACATCCCGGTTGCGCGGCAGAGCTGGTCGATATCCAGCGTGTCATCCATGTGGTCTTCAAGAAAGGCGCGCGCCAGCTCCAGCCGCGAGAGCAGGGCGGATCGCGCCAGCTCCCGCTCCAGGCCGAGGCGCAGGAAATGACCTGACATCTCACGCGCGACAGCCACGCCCTGGCCTTGAAGAACATCCAGCTCTTCGTGGCAGGTACGGCCGGATAACTGGTTCCGGTCCGCTCGGTCGAACAAGTTCCGCGCCGTCTGCATGTAGGCAATCGGTGCGCGGGTGCGCACATAAGGTGCGCTTAACGCTCGCGACCTGTCCGCATCAACATAAAGACAAAGGCCCTGCGTCGGGCGCGCCGCATCCACATCGCAGCGCAGCTCCATATCCGGGCGCACGAGCAGCATTTAACCCGCTTCAACCGCAATCAGCTGGTCGCGATGACGGTAGAGCTCACGCCCCTGCAGTACGAGCTTGATGGATCCGAGGCTGGAGGCAAGCTTCATCCCACCGCTCGATAACCGTGAAAACACGGCTGCCGGTGAATTTCGCCGGGCCGTCTTGCCGGTCGGCTCGCTGATGCGCATGATCTCCATACAGTCTGTCTAGAAAGCAAGACGGTGCGGGTCATCTTAAATCGCTGTCAGATCATGTCCGGGCGCTCTGACAAGGCGTCGATGAGCGCATTGACGCCGGTTTCGATCTCGTCCGCGACCAATGCGAAGGCGGTGTCGTCGTCATAATATGGGTCGGCCACACTGTCATGGTCCATCGAGGCCCAATCCAGAAGCAGCGTGTTTTTGGAGGTCGCCCCGGCGGGTTGGTGTCGGGTCAGAAACTCCAGATGGCTGCGGTCAAGCGCCACGATATGGTTGAAATCGAAATAATCCGATAGCTCCAGCTGGCGAGCCCGCAGATCGCCGATCGAATATCCGCGCTGCGCCGCGACCGCCATGGCACGAGGATCCGGGGTCTCGCCAACATGCCAGTCGCCGGTGCCGGCAGAGTCAATCGACCAGTCCAGCCCCAGCGTCTTGATACGATGCCTTGCAAAACCGTCCGCCAACGGAGAGCGACAGATATTCCCGGTGCACAGAAACAGAATACGGATCATGTCGTGTGGCGCTCAAACGTCTTCGTGATCTTCTGGCTTGGGTTCACGCTGGACCTGCAGGCAGAGCACGGCACGTGTACCCCCTGACATATTCCGCTCGATCCTGAGATGCCCTTCCATGAGCTGGGCAATGCGCCAACAGATCGCCAGGCCCACCCCGACCTCGGCCTCATTGATCGGGCGTTCGCGGTCCGACAGGAGCTCGAGCAATTCGTCATCCAGCCCCACACCCGTATCATCCACCACAAATTCCAGCCACAGGCGTTCGGATCCGGTAGAGCGAACTGTTGTATCGATCTTCACTGAGCCGGAGGGCGTGTATTTGATTGCGTTGGAAACGATATTGGTCAGGGCCTGCTTCACCAGCATATGATCGCTGATCACCGCTCGGTCCGCATTGTCACCACATGTCGCCTCGAACCGCAGCCCCTTCTTGGTCGCAAACGGCGTGAAAAGAGCCTGGACGCTGGTCGCCAGATCACAGGGGTTGAACGCGACGGTTCGCAATTCTGTCTGACCGCTCTGAAGGCGAGCCAGATCGAGCACGTCGCTGATGCGCGTCAACATGGCCTGGGCGGATTGCTCGAGCGTCGACAGCAATTTGCCCTGTTCCTCTGTCAGTTCGGTATTCGCGAGCAGGTTTCCCAGACCAACGATGCCGTTGAGCGGGGTGCGCAATTCATGACTGATGGCGACAAGGAATTCAGTCTTGGACTTCGCAGCCTCACGCTGGACTTGCTCTGCAGCAACAAGCTGGCCGCCCGCTTCCCGGTTGCTACCAAGCTCGGAGGCCATTTCTGCAGCTTCGCGGCGCATGTCGCTGAAGGATCTCCCGAACCGCGCCATCAAGCGCAGGAAGCCTACGACCAGGAGAGTGGTCGCGGCCACGTCCGTGAACAGACGCAGGTCCGAATGCATAAACCGGGAAAAGGCCGCAATAGCCTCGGGCGAGGAGAAGGCCGGCCCAATAAGCAACCAGAAGAAATCTATCGCGTGAAAAACGGTCCATACGCCCAGCCCCGCGCAGAGAAGACTAATCTCCAGGGAGATGTGTGCAATCCGGGAATTTTGCGCATAACGGCCCAGCGAGACAATCGCGATGATTGTCACTGCAATATAAAACAAATCTAGGACGCTCGTTATGAGCACCGAGTCCAAGATCATCGCCTACCCTTTTGGGTGCCCCCGATGGCCCTTGCACACTGACCATGCAGCGTAAACATGGGCTTAATCAGTCCAGGCATCCCGGATCAGGTTTGCGAGCAAAACTCCCGAAGTAAAGCATTGTTCCGCCGGATGAATTTTTCATAACTGATGGAAAATCAGGTCATCCGGCGTGTCGGCAGATCGAGGGTTGATCCTATAACGCCAATATTTCAGCTGTTTACCCCGAGTTTGCGCTTTCTGCGTGCAAGCAGTTGCAGACGCAGCGCGTTGAGGCGAATGAAGCCTTCAGCATCCTTCTGGTCATAAACATCATCTTCCTCAAAAGTGACGTGTTCGAGGGAGTAAAGGGAGTTTTCCGAGCTGCGGCCAACCACATCGGCACGGCCCTTGAAGAGTTTCAGGCGAACATCACCATCAACAAATTCCTGGCTCGCATCGATTGCGGCTTGCAGCATTTCGCGCTCGGGTGAGAACCAGAAACCTTCGTAGAGAAGTTTGGCATAACGCGGCATCAGCTCGTCTTTCAGGTGCGCCGCGCCCCGATCCATGGTGATTTGCTCGATGCCGCGATGCGCCGCCATCAAAATCGTCCCACCGGGCGTCTCATAGATTCCGCGCGACTTCATGCCCACAAAACGGTTCTCAACCAGATCCAGGCGACCAATGCCATGGACGCGACCCAGCTCGTTCAGACGCGTCAGGATCGTAGCCGGCGATAGCGCTTCACCATTCAGGGCAACGGCGTCACCGCGCTTGAAGCCGATGGTCACATACTCCGCTTCGTCGGGCGCTTCTTCAGGTCGGCCTGTACGCTGATAGACGATCTCGAAGGCTTCCTCGGCCGGGTCCTCCAGCATCTTGCCCTCCGAAGACGTGTGCCAGAGATTGGCATCGACAGAGAAAGGGGCCTCGCCGCGCTTGTCGGTCGGAACGTCAATACCGTTGGCTTCGGCATATTCGATCAGCTTGGTGCGCGAGGTCAGATCCCATTCACGCCAGGGCGCGATAACCTTGAGATCCGGGTCCAGCGCATAGACACCCAGCTCGAAACGGACCTGATCATTGCCCTTGCCGGTCGCTCCGTGGGCGACGGCGTCTGCTCCGGTTGCATGGGCGATATCGACCAGGCGTTTTGAGATGAGCGGACGGGCGATCGAGGTCCCGAGCAGATAGAGGCCTTCATAAACCGCATTCGCCCGCACCATCGGATAGACATAATCGCGGACGAATTCCTCGCGGAGGTCCTCGATATAGATATCGGACACACCTGCGGCTTCGGCTTTCTGGCGGGCCGGCTCCAATTCCTCACCCTGGCCGAGATCGGCGGTGAAGGTGACGACTTCAGCGTCATATTTATCCTGAAGCCATTTCAGGATGACCGAAGTATCCAGGCCACCGGAATAGGCAAGAACGACTTTCTTGATCGGGCGCGAAGCGGACATGGGCGTTTCCTCAGCTGATGTCCCACTCGCTAACGCTGTCTTGCTGTTACCGCAAGCATGCCCGCAAAGAATCTGCAGGCAAACCCGCTATTCAACAGGATTGCTCGACGAATGTGTCTCTCGCGCCGGATCGGTTTTCCAGACCCGATAGGAATAGACAATGCCAAAGGCTGCAGGTCCGATTGCCCCCACCATCAGGATGAGAAATGCAAATTTCACGGGCAGAAGCACAACTGCCGCCAGCATGATCAGGCCGCCAATCACCATGAGGCGCCCTGTGACCCTGTGCGTCTTGTCCCAGGACAGATCAGAGGACAGCGTCCATGGTGTTCGAATACCGAAAAACCAATTGGGACGAGCCTTTCCAAGCATGTTCCCAATCGCGATCAAGAGAATGCTGACACCCCCTGACACAAGTTGTGGCATGACATCGGCGCCACCATTGGCCAGCTTGCCTGTCGCGGCCAGCACGACGGCCACATGCACAGCGGTAACCAGGGCCAGAACGCCAACCCAGCTCACCAGATAGGCTGGCGAAGAACGGCGCAGATTATTTCCGCGCGGATCGATCATCGGCAGAACGGCCATCAACACCACCATGCCGGTGATGAGGAGCGGCATCAAAAACAACGCCTCGAAAGGCGAACCGTAACGATCCGGTTGCCCGTCGAGGCCCCAGTGCAGAGGCAGCTCGGCGCCCGGCTCGACATTCACCCAGCCATAGGCCGACATGGCCCAGATGACGAGGAGGAATGGAGCCGATAGAAACAGGCCTTTGCGGATCATTCGTTTTCTCCCTCTTGCTTCAAGGCCCCGTCCTTGCCGACCAGTTCCATCAGCCAGCCAATTGCCTCGTCAGCAACACTGACATTAAGGCGGTAGCGAATGGTGGTTCCGTGGCGTTCCGCCAGGATCAGCCCCGCTTCTTTCAGAATATTGAAGTGGCCGGACATGGTCGGTTTGGACACCGGAAAACGCTCGGCGAGCTCGCCGGCCGCACAGGGCCCATCCCTTAAATCCTTGAGAACCTGGCGCCGAACCGGGTGGGCCAGCGCCTTGAATACATCAGACATGAATCGCTTCTAGCAAAAAATTCGCCTATTGCCTAATTTGGTGTTTGCCTAAATATTATTGATCAGCAATCAGGAGGTGGTCGTGACAATTTTCCCTGTATCGGCCATGGCCGCAATACTGTTGGTGTCGTCCAGGACGTGGTCATGACGGCCATGCGTGAAGCGCCGACCGGTGAAGCAGGACCTGCCATCGAAGCGGGGCTCATCGAGGCGGGCCTTCCCGCTCAAATCGCCCGCCAGCAGGGAATGATCTGGGGTCGGGCCTACGCCAAGAACGCGCTGGACCTTGATCCTGCACCCTCCCTGCACGCCTATCCGGGTGCCTTTTCGGCACTGTTTGGCGGATCAGACCTCCAGGTGCTGGCCAATGTCATGCCAGAGCGGGTCATTTCAGCCCGGGGCCCCCGGCCGACGCGGGTCAACACGCTCGCTGGGCACAATCACCTTTTCCAGCTCGAAGCCCGCGGCCTGCCCACCGGCTACACGACGGCGCCTCACGCCATTTCACCCGCAGCACCGGCCATGATTGTCGAAAAATTACCGGCCTGATGGACCAGTCCTGCCAATAAGAAACTAGACAATCGGGGCGGCGCTCCCCACTTAATCGTGCTTGGAATACGGGAGAGAGATATGAGCCGCCGCCTTGCCCTTGTTACCGGAGCCTCCTCCGGGATCGGAAAAGCCCTGGCCCGCGAATATGCCGCCAACGGTTGGGATGTTGCGCTGACGGCGCGTCGCGAAGACAAGCTGCGCGCGCTTTCCGAAGAACTCGAAAAGCAATTTGGCATTGAAACCTATGTCATTGCTGCGGACCTCGCGGACCCGGCCGGACCTGGTCAGATCATGGATGCGATGAATGCCGCTGAACGCGATGTTGATGCGCTGATCAACAATGCCGGTTTTGGCCTTCCGGGCACCTATACCCAAACCGCCTGGAAACAGCAGTCTGACTTTATCCAGCTGATGTTCACCAGCTATTGTGAACTTGTGCACCGGGTGATGCCGGGCATGCAGGAACGCGGGTTCGGTCGTATTCTCAACGTCGCCTCTGTCGCTGGCCTGTCCCCGGGCAGCCGCGGGCACACGCTGTATTCCGCAGTGAAGTCAGCGCTGATCAAGTTCAGCCAGTCCCTGCATTTCGAAGGCAAGGAGTTCGGTATTCACGCTACGGCGCTATGTCCGGGTTTCACCTATTCGGAATTTCACGACGTCAATGGGACGCGGTCAATGGTGTCGCAAATGCCGTCTTTCTGGTGGCTGAGCGCTGAAGAAGTTGCCGAGGCCGGCTATAACGCCGTGCAGCGCAATGAACCGATTTGTGTGCCAGGACTCTGGTACAAGTTCATGACCGGGCTGATGCAGGTTCTACCCACGCATATGGCGATGTGGCTCATGGACCGCAACCAGTCCAAATTCCGGGCGGCTGAAGACACCGCCCAATCGGCTCCGCAGGAAGGCTGAGCATGCTGGCCCTGGACGTTCTGCCACTTTTTCTGGCTGCGGCGATCGCGCTCGCCCTGACCCCGGGGCCCGACATGGCCTTCACCCTGGCGACCAGTGCGTCACGCGGCAGCAGGGCCGGGCTGGCAGCGGTCGCAGGCATCATCGTGGGCGGAGCAGTCTGGACAATCGCTGCCGCGGCTGGCCTCGCAGCCATCGTAGCCGCCTTCGAACACGCGCTCACCGTGATCAAATATGCCGGAGCGGCCTATCTCATCTGGCTGGCCGTCCAAACCGTGCGCAAGATCGACGCCCTGCCCACTGCAAAAGCCGGCGACAATGCAGCCCGGGCCTTTCGCCAGGGCCTGCTGACCAATCTGCTCAACCCCAAGATTGGTCTGTTTTTTCTGGCGCTTCTGCCGCAATTCACCAATCCCGACATTGGCCCTGTCTGGATACAGATGCTGACCCTGGGCGGCATTTTCTTTGCCCTGGGGACCATCATCCTGACCGTTGTCGCCATCCTCGCCGGCAAGGCCCAGGAACGTCTTGTCAGCTCTAAAACCTGGCGCCGCACGCTCAACGGCATCGCCGCCACCGCCTTTGGCGGACTGGGTTTACGCTTGCTTCTGGATGGCGATCACGGCTAGAAGCCGGGCCATGCTCAAGATTGATCCGCGCCTGATTGTTGCGCTCGACAAGCCGACTATCCATGCCGCCCAGACTGTCGTCGACACGCTGGGTGACACTGTCAGTTTCTACAAGATTGGCCTGCAACTCCTGCCCATTGGCGGCATGCAGCTCGCCGCCTCGCTCAAGGCGGCCGGCAAGCAGGTCTTCCTGGATTACAAACTTCACGACATTCCCGCGACGGTTGAAAAAGCAACGCGCTCCATCACCGGTGCAGGCTGTGATCTGCTCACTGTGCATGCCGAACCAGCGGTCATGCGCGCTGCCGCGGCCGGCCGCGAGGACAGCGATCTTAAAATCCTCGGCGTCACCGTGATGACTTGTTACGACGATGCGATGCTTGCGGAGATGGGCTATGCTCACAAGGCTCGGGACCTCGTCTTCCGCCGCGTGGAACAGGCACTCGAGGCCGGCATTGATGGTGTCGTCGCCAGCGCCCAGGAAGCGGGCGAGATCCGACAGCGTTTCGGAGGTGATTTCCTGATCGTCACTCCGGGCATCCGCCCCGCTGGTGCTGATGTCGGCGACCAGAAACGTGTCGCTACTCCTGCGAGTGCTCTCGCGGATGGTGCCACCCACCTGGTGGTTGGGCGTCCGATCCACGGCGCAGCTGACCCGGCTCAAGCGGCCCGCGATATTGTTGCAGAGATGTCCGCGCACCCGGCATGATCACAATCCGGTAAACAGGTCTCCGCGGGTGGGGCAGGAGAGCCGGTCGCTCGACACCACCGGTCAGATCACCCAGGAAAAAACTGTCGGACAAGCGGACGGTTTCTCGTTCATCCTTGGTACCTTCTCCAGCTTCAGGAGAGAGGGATAGAACGATCATTGTGGCTGCGATCAAATTAACCATATTCGCAGCTTAGCGGGTTTGTCGGGGACGTAAATCGCGCTCACCCGGCAGGCGAGTGGTCTGGCTTTGGCGGGCGAGACTGGCGGGCATCGAGGTAACGCCGCGCCCTCAGCGCAAGGTCACACCCTTGCGCTCAACGTCATACATGGCCTCAGAACCCGGTTCCGAGACCTCAGAAATCGCTGACAATGCCCTTCCGCTCCCAATCGCCAAAGCGGGTGGGCTCCGGACCCTTCGGGCCGGAAAGCTCCTTGATCATCGGCTTGGACTCTTCCGCTGCGCGACGCGCCGCTGCTTCCTCGAGCGCGCGACGCGCTGCGGGGCTGAGTTCCTTGCCGGGTGCTGCGTTTTCAGGGACGGACATGAAACTGATCCCCTCTTGTTGAATGGCCTTATTGAGACCAACTAGTAGTGCGAAATGTTCACTGTGCAAACCAAAGACCGATTGAAATGACCGCAAACACCCTTCGTACCTTCTTCCTGCTCGCCGGCATGACCGCCTTGTTCATGGGCATTGGCTACATGCTGGGCGGAGCGGCCGGCGCCCTGCTGGCACTTGTTGTTGCCGCAGGAATGAACCTGTTTGCCTGGTGGAACTCCGCCGACATGGTTCTGCGCATGCACGGTGCCCAGGAGATCCGCCCGGGTGACAGCAATCCGCACTTTCGCCGATATGCTGAAGACGTTCAGCGCCTGGCCCAGAAAGCCAATCTTCCGGCACCGCGCGTTTATGTCATCAATGAAGACCAACCCAACGCCTTCGCAACCGGACGCGACCCGGCACATGCGGCAGTCGCCGCCACGACCGGCCTGCTGGCCCGCCTCAATCGAGAAGAAGTCCAGGGTGTGATGGCGCATGAACTGGCCCATGTTAAAAACCGCGACACGCTGACGATGACCGTCACGGCTACCCTGGCCGGCGCGATCGGGATGCTGGCGAATTTTGCCATCTTCTTTGGGGGCAATAACCGCGCGGGTCTGCTGGGATCGCTGGCGCTCATGATTTTCGCGCCAATGGCCGCCATGCTCGTCCAGTCCGCGATCAGCCGGGCCCGGGAATACGAAGCTGATCGAATAGGCGCTGACATCCACGGCAATCCTCTGGCCCTGGCTTCTGCGCTGGAGAAAATCGAGCGCAGTGCCCGTCGAACGGTCAACCCGGCGGCCGAACGCAATCCAGCGACGGCTCACATGTTCATCATCAATCCGCTCAATGGCCAGCGCATGGACAATCTGTTCTCGACCCACCCCGATACGGCAAACCGGATCCACAAGCTTCGCCAGATGAGCGGCGCAGCGGCTACATCTGCGTCCGGACCCTGGGGTCAGCGCGGCCCTTGGGGTTAGACCGCGGGCGGCGGGCGTGTTAGCCCGTCACGATGAACGACGGAACAGCCCCCCGCCAATACGCTGCCGAAGCCTATATGCGTGTCTTCAGCCAGAATCGGACATTGGAAAGCGCGCTCGAGACCCTGCCCGGATACAAGGATATGGATCCACGTGACCGGGCGTTCTCACGCTATATCCTGGCGACAAGTTTCAGGCGTCTGGGCCAGACACGCACTGTTCTGGCCTCCTTCCTGAACAAGCCACTGGAAGAGACTGCCCCGTTGGCCCGCGCCCTGCTGGTCACTGGAGCCACTCAGATCCTGTGGATGGATATTCCGCCGCACGCTGTGGTGTCGTCTGCGGTGAAACTGGCCGAGCAAAAGCCCGACACGCGCAGGCTGAAAGGCATGATCAACGCGGTGTTGCGCAATATCGACCGGGAAGGGCACCAAAAAGCCAAGCTGCTTCCACCCCAGGACAATCTGCCGGACTGGCTGCGCTCCAGCTGGCGCAAGAATTTTGGCCCGGCCGCCATGAACCGCATGGTCATGGCCGGCCTGGAATCGCCACCGCTGGACCTGACCGTCAAGGACCCGGAGACCCGCGAGCACTGGGCCGAAAAACTCGGCGCGAAGGTTCTGCCGACGGGCACACTCCGCCTCGACAAGATCGGTGATGTCACCAGTTTGTCAGGATATAATGAAGGTGCCTGGTGGGCCCAGGACGCTGCCGCGGCCATCCCGGCAACGCTCTTGCAGCTAGCGCCGGGCTCCAGCGTTATCGACATGTGCGCCGCGCCGGGCGGGAAAACCCTGCAGCTGGCGGCCGCGGGCTATGATGTCCAGGCCGTCGACAGCTCGGAACCGCGCCTGAAACGTGTGCGCCAAAACCTGCAGCGGATCGGCCTCAATGCCGAGATCCATGCCGGTGACGGTCGAAAGTGGAAACCCGCATCACAGGTTGATGGCGTGCTGCTGGACGCGCCCTGTTCCGCGACCGGCACCTATCGGCGCCATCCGGAAAGCAACTGGATCAAGGCGCAGGAAGATCCACGCAAATACGGCAAGATCCAGCGAGAACTGGCCCGGGCTGTCGCCAAGATGATCAAGCCAGGTGGCCAGCTGGTGGTTTGCACATGTTCACTGCAGGTCGAGGAGGGTGAATTACTCGCCAACGACATCCAGAAACACATCAAGACGCTGGAACGTGATCCGGTCAAACCGGAAGAATTGCCGGGGCTTGAAAACGCGCTGACAAAGCGCGGCGAGGTGCGACTGACACCGGCGCTTTGGATGGATGCGGGCTCCATGGATGGCTTCTTCATTGCACGCTTCAGAAAATCAGGGTGAAATCACGCATCTCACCTTCTGCGGTGACGATAGCTTGCACCCCTGAAACGCCGCTGTTATCGGGTCATCATGCCTCAAGACACCATTATCTCGCCCTCCATCCTCTCCGCTGACTTTGCCAAGCTTGGTGAAGAGGTTCACGCCATTGACCAGGCTGGCGCGGACTGGATCCATATCGACGTCATGGACGGACATTTCGTGCCCAATCTGACGATTGGTCCGGCTGTGGTTAGGGCGCTTCGCCCGCACTCCGACAAACCTTTCGATGTGCATTTGATGATCTCTCCAGTGGACGTCTATCTGGAAGCCTTTGCCGATGCAGGCGCCGATATCATCACGGCCCATCCGGAAGCCGGTCCGCATTTCCACCGCACCGTCCAGACGATCAAGTCACTAGGCAAAAAAGCCGGCGCAGCGCTCAATCCGTCTACACCCGTTGAGGTGATCGACTACGTGCTCGAGGAGCTGGATCTGGTGCTGATCATGAGCGTCAATCCGGGTTTTGGTGGGCAGAGCTTCATCACCAGCCAGCTGGAGAAAATCGAGGCTCTGCGCGCCCGCATCGAGCGACGCGGGCTTTCGACCATGATCGAAGTTGATGGCGGTGTGAATCCTCTAACCGCCAGACAATGTTGTGATGCCGGTGCGAGCGCGCTGGTTGCGGGCTCCGCGGTCTTCCGCGACGGGCCAGCCGGCTACGAGGCCAATATTCAGGCACTGCGGGGCTGACGCATGGCCCACTCCGTCGGTCTCTTGGAGTTTGCGCAGGCAGGCTGGACAAGCCTGCGTCGCGAAGCTTCCTCGACCGTTCATGCCATGGGCCTCGCACCGCTCATGCAGGCGGGCGGGGGCAATTCTGAAGCGCTGGCCTATGCGCTCGATGACCCCTACGCTCCCGACGGCGAACTCGGCGATTCCATTTGTGATGGCCGCTTCGCGCTGGCCGGAGACCCGTTAATCGCTCGCGACGGGCGCGAAATCTGGGACATGCTGACACCCAGCAGAGCTTTCGCCGAACAACTCCATGGCCACGTTTGGCTACGCGACGTTATTGCTGCGCCGACCCATGATGGCGCGACGGAAGCACGCCGCCTCATTGATAGCTGGATCGCCAAGCACGGACGCTGGAACAGCTTTGTATGGTCGCCCAATGTCATGTCCCGGCGGCTGATGAACTGGCTCCGGGCCGGCGAGACCCTGTTTGGAGAAGACGGCGACGATACACGGAACCCGCAGAAACGGCGCGCAATGCTGGCCCGCCAGGCGAAACATCTTCTGCGCACGCTGCCGATCGCCGAAGACGGGCGGGTCCGTCTGCGCGCGGCGCTCGCCGCGACAATTACAGGCCTGTGCCTGCCCGACCTGGCTGCACTCCAGCGGGCCGGAATGGCGGCAGTGGCGACAGAGGTCACCCGCCAGATCTTGCCCGATGGCGGGCATGTCTCCCGCGCGCCCCAGGCCACGGCAGAAGCGCTGATTGACCTGCAAGGCCTGGTTGATATAGCCGAGATGTCCGGCATCGCTGTGCCGACCGAGATTTCCAGAGGCATTGCTCGTCTGCGTCCCATGGTGCGCTTTTTCCAGATGGCGGATGGCGGCCTCGCCGGCTTCCATGGCGGAGGTGAATTCGACACCGCCGCAGTCGCCCACGCCCTCACCCGCAGCGACGAGCCAATCAAGCCGTTCGGTTTCGCGCCTCATTCCGGTTATCACCGAACCGAAGCAGAAGGCGCGACCGTGCTGTTCGATGTCGGGGACGCCCCCCGTGGCGAGCTGAGTACGGAAGCCCACGCCAGTGCCCTGGCCATCGAATTCTGCACGCCCGGTGGCCGCCTGGTTGTCAATTGCGGCTGGCATGATGCCCAGACGTCAGACTGGCGCGAAGCCGTCCGCGCCACGGCCGCTCACTCCACGCTCGTTCTTGGTGAGGTGTCTTCCTCCAGAATACTGGCCGGCGGCTGGCAACGTGACATGATGGGGGCCCGTCTTGTCGCTCCCAAAGGCCAGGTTTCCGCGCGGCGCAATGAAGGCGATATGGGCATTTGGCTGGAAGGGAGCCAGGAGGGCTATCGCAACCGCTTCGGCCTGTCCCACCGGCGCAGGATTTTCCTCGCGGCCGATGGCGGCGACCTACGCGGTGAAGACGCCCTGTTCCGGCCGGTTACAGATGGTCCACCGGACGATATCGAAATCCGGTTCCCTTTTGCTGTGCGTTTTCACCTGCACCCCAGCGTCCGGGCCTCGCTGTCTCGAGACAATATGAGCGCCCTTCTGGTGCAACCCAATGGCGATGGTTGGCGCTTCCGTACTGATGGCGGACCGATCGCGCTGGAGCGATCTGTATATCTGGCAGCAGGTGCCCCTCCCCAAAGAGCCTCACAAATAGTAATACATGGGGAGGCTGAGCCGTTCGGAGCGGGAGACCGCCCACCCAACAGGGTGCGGTGGGCATTCCAGCGACTGGGAAGAATCGGCGGTGCCGTAGGGGGAATTGAGTGAGTATGCCGCGTCCACACAAGCCGCGCCCGGCAGGCAGATCATTCTGGAGCACAGTGCTGGCTGTCTCCATCTATGACCTGTTGGCTGCAGCTGTGTCGATGTGGCTGGCGGTAACGATCCGATATTACTTTCACGAAAATTCTCCGGACCCGGATGTGGTCCTGCGGTCGGTCGCTGTCTTTACAATGGCCTGCGCGATTGTTTTCCCGCTGCAGGCTCTGCACAGGGGCGTTTGGCGCTACACGGCACTGAACGACGCTGCGCGTATCGTCCGCGCCGTCGGTATTGCCAATCTGGTTTTCCTGCCCGTGCTCTTCCTGCTCAATCGCCTCGACGGATTTCCGCGCACCAGCATCCTGATCGAAATTCCGATCCTCATCGGTCTTCTTCTTAGCGCCCGCGTCGCCGTCGCGGCCTGGCGAACTGGTGGGCTGCCCGCGGCTTTCCGCTTCGAGGACCGCATGAAACCCGCCGCAATCTTTATCGGCAATGAAACGGATCTCGATAACGCCCTGCGTGATCTTGCCCGCCGCAACGGATCTGCGCCCTTCCGGGCCAAGGGCCTTGTTGTGCTGGATGCTCCGCTCGCCGGGCGCGCTATTCGTGGTGTCCAGATTATCGGCGATCTGGAGGATATTCCTGCGGCGGTGAACCGTCTTTCTGCCGTCGAGAAACTACCACCTCGCCTTGTGCTCGCGGGCGAGAAAATCGACGTCGACACGGTCAACGCCCTGATCCGGATTGCCTCAGCGACAGGCGCGAAACTCTCCCGCGCTCGACCCGGCACGGGACCCGGTGCTTTCTCTCCGGTGGAAACCGCAGACCTGCTCAATCGGCCTCCGCGCACTCCGGATCTGGAGCCAGCGCGTGAAATGATTGAGGGCAAGCGGGTCCTGGTGACCGGGGCAGGCGGTACCATCGGGTCACAGCTCGTTCGCCTCGCCGCCCAGCTGGCACCTGAAAAACTCATCCTGCTCGATGCCTCGGAAACCAATCTCTATGAAATCGACATGGAGATGAAACGACGAGATACCGGTGTAAACTGGCGCGCCGTGCTGGCTGACGTGCGCGACCCTGACCGGCTGGACAAAGTGTTCAACGAGGAAAAGCCCAGCGTAGTCCTTCACGCCGCGGCACTGAAACACGTGCCCATGAGCGAACTCAACCCCGGAGAGGCCGTACGCACCAATGTGTTGGGCACCTCTTTGACAATTGATGCTGCTCGCAAACACGGTGCGGACGTGCTGGCCCTGATTTCCACCGACAAGGCCGTGGAACCCTCGAATGTCATGGGCACGACCAAGCGCGCCGCTGAACTCCTCGTTCAGGCGGAGGCCGAGCGGGAAAGCCGGATGCGCATCTGTGTGGTGCGCTTTGGAAATGTGCTTGGTTCCAGCGGTTCGGTTGTCCCGCTGTTCGAACACCAGATCGAAACCGGCCAGTCCGTTACAGTGACCGACCCGGAAGCCACGCGCTATTTCATGACGGTGAACGAAGCCTCCGGGCTGGTTCTGTCTGCAGCCTCGCTGACAGCGGCCAATCCGGAACGCAACGGTGCACTCTATGTATTCGACATGGGTGAGCCAGTTTCGATCCTGCGCCTCGCGCGCCAATTATTGCGCCTGCGTGGTCTGGACCCGGATGCACCAGGCGCCATCAATGTCATCGGACTGCGCTCCGGTGAAAAACGGCATGAGAGCCTGATTTACGATTTCGAGGAGGCCAGTTCGACCGAGATCGGCAGCATTCGATGTGTCAATGGCGCCCGAATCCCAACGGCGAGCGCTGAAGGCATTCTCGAAGATTTGCTGCAAAGCGCTCGCGTTAACGACCTGGAACAAATGCGGGCTTTGCTCGAGCAAATTGCCGCGCTTCGGCCCGCGATTGAAATCAACAAGGAAACGGTGCTTTCCCGCTAGAGGAAGGCATGCTAACCCGCAGCCAAATTCTGACAGACCCAAGGAGCCGGTTTCATGACCGCTATGGACCTCGTACCCGTTCGTCGAGCTCTGATTTCTGTTTCCGACAAGGATGGCCTGATTGAGCGCGGCCAGCGCCTCGCAGCAGCCGGTGTCGAAATCCTCTCGACCGGCGGCACATTACGCGCGCTCAACGAAGCTGGCATCGAGGCCAAAGATGTCTCGGAAGTGACCGAATTCCCGGAAATGATGGATGGCCGCCTCAAGACTCTGCACCCGCGTGTCCATGGCGGGCTGCTCGGTCGTCGCGACAATGGCGAAGACCGCCATTCCATGGGCGAACATGGTATTCCCCAAATCGACCTTTTGTATGTAAACCTCTACCCGTTTGAGGCCACCGTTGCGCGTGGTGCCAGCTCCGAGGATTGTGTCGAGAACATCGATATCGGTGGCCCGGCCATGATCCGCGCAGCGGCCAAAAACCATGCCTGGGTCTCCGTTTGCGTCGATGGCCAGGACGTTGACCGGGTGCTTGAGCAAATGGACGCCAATGAAGGGTCGGTGACCCAGGACCTGCGCACACAGCTCGCAGCCAAGGCCTATGCGCGCACGGCAGCTTATGATGCCGCGATTTCCGGATGGTTCGCGGATCAGCTTGGCGATGGCGCCCCTGATTTCCGGGCCTTTGGTGGCGCGCTGACCCAATCCCTGCGTTACGGGGAGAATCCTCACCAGCGCGCCGCCTTCTATACCACCCCGGAGACCCGACATGGCATCGCCACCGGTCGGCAGGTCCAGGGCAAGACGCTGAGTTACAACAATCTCGCCGATGCTGATGCGGCTTTCGAACTTGCCAGTGAGTTTGATCCCGCCGAGAAGGCCGCTGTTGTTATCGTGAAGCACGCCAACCCGTGTGGCGTAGCCGTCAACGACACGCTGGTGGGGGCCTACGAAAGTGCATTTGCGGCGGACCCTATTTCTGCCTTTGGCGGCATCGTCGCCATGAATCGCGAGCTGGACGCGTCGACCGCCTCCGCTCTGGTCAAGATATTTACCGAGGTGATCATCGCCCCGGACGCAGACGAAGACGCCCTGGCGGTGCTCTCATCCAAGACCAATCTTCGGGTCCTGCTGACCGGCGGTATGGCCAATACAAGCCAATCCGGCTGGCTGACCAAGACGGTCGCCGGTGGGCTGCTGGTTCAGGAGCGTGATATCGGCATGATTACGCCCGCTGAACTGAAAGTTGTCACCCAACGCCCGCCAAGCGAAGCGGAACTCGCAGACCTTATGTTTGCCTGGAAAGTCGTCAAACACGTCAAGTCCAACGCCATTGTCTACACCCAGAACTGTGTGACGGCGGGCATCGGCATGGGTCAGACAAGCCGCCTGGAAGCGGCCCGCCTGGCCGTTCGCAAGGCCGAGGCAACCGCTGCGGAAAATGGCTGGGACCAGTCCCGGACAATCGGTTCGGTCTGCGCATCGGACGCTTTTTTCCCGTTTGCTGACGGTCTCAACGCGGCCGTTGAAGCCGGTGCGACAGCGGTTATCCAGCCCGGTGGTTCAATCCGTGATGAGGAAGTCATCGCCGCAGCGGATGAAGCTGGCCTCGCCATGGTCTTTACCGGAATGCGTCACTTCCGGCACTAGGCAGGTAGCCGGACGCACGGCTGGCCTGTATGTGAATCAGGTAAACATTGACCTTCCGGGACACTGATCTCAGTGTCCCGGAATGTTTATACGCAAGCTTTTACCCTATGGCCTTGCCGGCGCCGCTGCGCTGGTCGCCCTGCTATTGTGTGCCTATGCCGCCAATCTGAGCGGGATCGCCGTGCCGCGACGGGCGCTGGATGACCAGGTTGCTCTTATTGAGCCCTATACAGAGATCCGACTGCCACAAGATTCAGGTGAGGCTGTGCCCGCTGTCATAATGCTGCATGGCTGTGGGGGTCGCCGACAGGTCCAGGACAATTACGCGAATGCGGTCGTGGCAGCCGGATATGGCGCCATAATCATCAATTCCAATGGAGCACGTGGCATCGGTCGGTTCGGCGGGATGAGCCAGGTCTGTCTGGCGTTGCGCCTGCTTGGGCAGGAACGTGCAGCGGACATCCATGCCGGCCTGCAGATCGCGGCAGATCACCCGGGGATTGACGGCGAACAAATCGCCCTGCTGGGCTGGTCTCATGGTGGCTGGACTATACTTGATGCGCTGACCTTCGCCGGTCGGGGCCAAACCCCAAGCGCGCTGCATGATGCACCCGCCGGGCTGCCGGGCGTTCAGCTGGCCCTGGCCATGTATCCCTATTGCGGTTTTCCTGCACTGGCTGATGGCCGCGACCTTCCCCAGAACATACCCCTGCACGCCATTCTGGCTGAAGACGATGTGATCGCCCCTGCGGGACGTTGCGAAAGACGCCTGGCACGGAGCGGCTCACATGTGAGCCATGAGATTTATTCGGGCCAGACACACGCGTTTGACGAACCCAACGCTCCGGCGCTTGATCCGCGCATTGTCTACAATGAAAACGCCGCTGCGCGGGCGCAGCGGCGTGTCATTGAATTGCTTGATGAACAGTTTGCGCACCCCTAGGGCTGGGCAACTCCAGACATCTCGCCCAACTGGGTCGATGCGATAGCAAGCTTGGAGAGCGTCCAGGCCCCAGAAGCATCGAGCTGACGCTGGACACTGTCAACACGACCCGCTTCTTCTTCATTGACGGTAATCCAGGCCTCGACCAGGTTCTCCGCCCATTCACGGCTCGGCTCTTCAACGCCTTGGGCCAGGGAGCCTCCGGCCTGAAGCGCGAAACGCATGGCAGACGCGGTCATGGCCTGCTGGCTCGCATAGAAGTCTTCCATCAGCCGACGCACGGCAAGACGATCCCAGTGCAGGTCGGAAACCACTTCCTGGCCCATGCCCCGCAAACGGTCAAAACGGAAACGCGCGCCCATCGCGTGATAGAGGAAGGCGGTTGGAGCCAGGGGCCAGTCACTGCTGATGGCCATGTCGATCACATCCGTCGACGAGGTGAGCGGGCGTAGTTCGGCAACAGCCCTCGCCAGCTCTTCCGGCGCTCCGGCTTCAACAAAGGCGGACCGGCGGGCCTCGAAACCCTGGCGCTCGTGATCGGATATGATCAGATGCACCATGGAACGCAGATGTTGAACGCCCGGCTGATAGGTGTCGATCACATCACGGATCGGCTCGGCCTTGGTGTGGGAACGATTGCGGTTGCGACGGACCAGCCAGTAGGTCTGGCGACGCAGGAGGCGGATTATCTCTTCATGCAGCTGCAGCTGGACCCTGGCCGGCACGATATTGTCCAGCGCGTTGATCTGGTCGGTCAGCTCGGCATAACCGAACACCTGGCGACCAGCCTCGAAGGCGCGGGCAATCGACGGAACGGTCGCCGCCGTGCTGTCAATCGCGCGATGAATGAAGGTCGGGCCACCCAGATTGATCATCTCGTTGGCCAGGAGCGTGGATATGATCTCGCGCTTCAGGCGGTGCCCGTCCATACCATCGGTAAACTTGTGCAGCTGGTCCGGGAAGTAGTGGATCAGCATCGAGCTGAAATGTTCGTCATCCGGTAGATCAGAGGCCACCAGCTGATCGAACAGGGTGATCTTGGCGTAGGAGATGAGCACGGCCAGTTCCGGGCGGGTCAGGCCTTCGCCGCGCGCCTTGAGCGTCTGGATACTGTCGGCGGGCGGCAGGAATTCGACCTCCCGGTCCAGCTGTCCGAGGTCTTCCAGACGACTCATGAAGCGCTCATGCGCATCAAGATCCGCGACCGCGGTCTTTTCCGCCATCGTCAGGGCGAGAGTCTGGTCGTAATTGTGCTGGAGAACGTGATCGGCAACATCATCCGTCATGGATTCCAGCAGGTCATCGCGACTGCCACGGTCCATATCTCCGGCCCGCACCACCGGGCGCAGGAGGATCTTGATGTTGACCTCATGGTCTGAACTGTCCACGCCCGCAGAATTGTCGACAAAGTCGGCATTGGCGCGACCGCCATACCGGCTGAACTCGATCCGCGCGGACTGGGTGAAGCCCAGATTGGCACCTTCGCCGATGACTTTTGCGCCCACTTCCTCGGCATTGATGCGCAATCCGTCATTGGCCTTGTCGCCAACTTCCCAATGCTGTTCTTCCGTGGCTTTGACATAGGTGCCAATGCCCCCGAACCAGAGGAGCTCAGCCTCGGCCTTGAGCAGTGCCTGGATCAGTTCGGTCGGGCCGACAGAGTCGTCTACCAAACCCGTCAGCGCCTTGATTTCAGGCGTCAAGGTGATCGACTTTGAGCTGCGGGGGAATATGCCGCCGCCCTTGGAAATCAGGCTCTGGTTATAATCCTGCCAGGAGGAGCGGCCGAGCTTGAAGAGACGATCACGCTCTTCCCAGAGCGCAACCGGGTCTTGCGGGTCGGGATCAATGAAGATGTCGCGATGATCAAAGGCCGCAATCAACCGGATCTGCTTGGACAGCAGCATGCCGTTTCCGAACACGTCTCCGGACATGTCGCCGACGCCGACAACCGTGAACGGCTCGTTCTGGATATCCTTGCCCAGCTCCCGGAAATGGCGCTTGACGGACTCCCAGGCGCCACGCGCGGTAATGCCCATCTTCTTGTGGTCGTATCCGGCCGACCCACCCGAGGCGAACGCATCGCCCAGCCAGAAGTCGAACTCGTTCTCCGCCATGCCATTGGCCGTGTCAGAGAAAGTTGCGGTTCCCTTGTCAGCGGCGACAACGAGATACGGATCCTCGTCATCCCAGCACACAGAGCGGTCCGGGCGAATGACAGCGTCGTCAACGATATTGTCGGTGATGTCGAGCAGGCCACGAATAAAGGTCTTGTACGCTTCACGACCCGCTTCGAAGACTTCATCGCGCGTACCGTTTCGCGGCAGGGTTTTGGGATAAAACCCACCCTTGGAACCAACCGGCACGATAACCGCGTTCTTGACCTGCTGGGCTTTCACCAGTCCGAGAACCTCGGTCCGGAAATCATCCCGTCGATCAGACCAGCGCAGACCCCCGCGGGCGACGGGGCCGAAACGCAGATGCACACCTTCGACATCCGGCGCCCAGACGAAAATCTCGCGATAGGGCTTCGGCAATGGTAGCTCTTCGAGTAACTCGCTGGCGATCTTGATGGAGATACGCGGCCTTGGGTCACCATTCTCATCGCGCTGAAAGAAATTGGTCCTCAGCGTAGCTTCGATGAGATGGAAAATCCGGCGCAGGGCTCGGTCATGGTCAAGGCTGGCAACGGCATCGAGCTGTTCGCGCAATGACTGGGAAACCTCCCAGACCGCATCGCCACGCACCTTCATATCACCGTCGAACTCCGGATCAAACTTGACCCGCGCCAGTTCGAGCAGCCCCTTGGCAATGCCTGGATTGGCGGCCAGCGCCTCTTCCTGGATGCTCTGTGAAGGATCCAGGCCCGTCTGCTGGCGATAGCGGGCACATGTGCGCAGGAAAGCCGCCTCCCGCCAGGTCACGCCGATCTCGACGATCAGGCGATTGAAGCCATCATCTTCGGCCCGGCCCTCGGCCATGGCCAGCAGGGCGCTTTCCAGCTCACCAGCGTATTCTTCGAGGGAGCGGCCTCTGAGCACATCGGATTTCATTTCGAAATCATGCACATAAGCCCGGTCGAGTGCCTGACCTTCTTCGGCTCGGCGATCGACCGGGAAGCCCGTTTCCTGCACCACGACAAGACCGAGATTCTCCAACACCGGCATGACCCGGGACAGGGAGACCGGTTTCTGGATGCGATAGATCTTCAGCCGCAGCTCGTTATCAGCGTCATCCGGCTCGGTATAAACCCGGACCGCGACTTGTTTCGGGTCCGTCAGGCCCTCAATCTTGATGACGTCCTGGAGGGCTTCTTCGGGATCATACAGCTCGCGGTAACCTGCCTTGAAAGCACCTTCATAAGCGGGCATGCGCAAACGAACCCTGTCGGTCGCCGTGCGCCGCACATGGGTTTCGAAATCGTCTTCCCAGGTCCGGGCAAGCAGGGCGACACGACGCTCCAGCTCATCGACGTCCGGCTCAGGGTGATCAAACGGGTTCAGACCGATGATGTAGTGGACCCGCGCCAGCGGGCTGTCGCCGAATTGGGGATAATAGGCGGACAAACGCCCCCCAAACGCGTCCCGGATCAGCTCACCCGCCTGTTCACGGACCTTCGAGTTATAGCGGTCACGCGGAACATAGAGCAGGGCGGAAACAAACCGGTCGAACTGGTCACGGCGAATGAAAAGCTTGGTACGCGGCCGGTCATTGAGATGAAGAATGCCCAGGCTGATTTCCAGCAGATCATTTTCATCGGTCTGGAACAGCTCGTCGCGTGGGTAGTTTTCGACCGTGTTGCGCAGTTTCTTGGCATTGTGCGTACCAGGCGTCTTGCCAGCGCGCTCGAGCACGCGGCGAACCTTGCGGCGGATCAGCGGGACATCGCTGGCGCTCTGGTCATAGGCTTCCGCCGTGAACAGGCCAACAAAACGGGCTTCACCAATAACCGCACCGTCTTCGCGATAACGTTTGACGCCGATATAATCCATGTAGACCCGACGGTGCACACGGCTCTTCATATTCGCCTTGGCGACGATGATCGGGGTCGGCTCGCGCAGGAAAGTCTCGATGGCCGGCGTCAGAACCGCCGGCTCGGAGCCCTTGCGCAGAACGTGGCGATCTGGATCACGAAGCACGCCACGACCGGTGTCCGTGCGCACGCGCGGCACACGACTCGCCATGGCGCCGTCTTCCTCGACTTCGAAATCATAGACCCGACAGCCCAGAAAGGCGAAATGGTCGTCGCGGATCCAGCGCAGGAATTCCAGCGCTTCAGCCATCTCTTCCGGAGAGGCATGGCTAAGCGCGGCTTCAAGGTGAGCGATGGCTTCGTCCATCTGGGCGCGCATATCGGCCCAGTCCTCAACAGCCACACGGACATCATCCAATGTGCCGGTGACACCATCAATGAGACTTTGTTGGGACAAGTCATCGAGCGGTGGCAGGTGCACCTGGATCATGGATTCCGGCAGTATCCGCCCGCCTTCATCCACTCTCTCGCCCTGCTTGGCACGGCGGGCCTGAACAATAGGGTGGAACATGGCGATGATATCGTGGCCCTGGGCCCCGATTTCCGCCATGACGGAATCAACGATGAAAGGTCGGTCTCGACCGATGATTTCCAGAACGCTACGCGGCATTTCCGTGCCGTCTGCGCGTTCTGCAGGGCGCATGCGAATGAGAATTTCATCTCCCGGACGCTCACCACCGAGCATCCAGAATTCCAGGCTCATCTTGGCCAGGTCATCCGCAGAAACACCCTCCAGATCCTCGGAGAGTGCGTCATCAAAAATCTGAGAAAAAAAGGAGTTTCCGAGATCTCCGCATTCTTTTCCGAATGCGTCCTGCCAACGCTTGCGCGCAGCTTCCATGAACTCGGCGCGCGTATAGGCGTGCGCTACTCCGACGACCGCCCCCATGGTGCAGATCTCCCTGACTGCTTTATTTTCCCGGAGCCTAGACCTGTTTGCGCCGCGCGCAAGCCAAACCCGCCGCATATGCTGCAAACCGGATTTCGGAAAATGCAGGCGCTACGGCGTGTTAGCGGTCACGCAGATATTAGGGGGCTGGAGGGAAGAGAGACGACGGCACCGCCGAGTAGGGACAGGGGAACCCGGCGGTGCCTTCAGACCCCAATCGGCAGGCTGGGGGGACGCACGTTAGAGGCCTGATCGTCTCAACAGTTTCGAGTTCTAGGGGGAGGTCCCGAAACCGTGTTACGTCAACTTATGTAGAGACCGTTTGTCTGATTCCAAGAGGCAACGGCGATAGAAGCCGTCAAAATCAAACCCGCGATCGCAACAGAGATAAAACGCGCCATATCGATACCCTCGCTTTCTGGCAGCGGCGGGCGCTTTAACCGTCGCTGAAAACGATATGGGGGCCACAGATGGAATTTACACCCCTGAGGTTTTCACAGGTTTGTGAGGGCCTGCATGCCCCGGGTTCGCGACGATCAAACCCGGCAGATCTAGTATCTCAGCGTCACCATTGAATAGCCGAACAGGCTTGTCGACGCATCCGGCGCACCGGGCGCGTCGTCAGCAAACTCACCTCGCTCGAAGATGGCGCCACCGAACTCCAGCTGCAGACGGTCGGGGATCATCCAATAGCGAAGACGCGTATCAAGATGATGGCCAACAAAACGGCCTGACTGCCCCGTCACATCTCGAAGTCGCCCATCTGTCCAGACATCCGTGGCAGAAGCCAGCCAACCCGCCTTGTACAGCACACGCAGGTCCAGCGCTGCGTCGCGCCGCATGGTCAGGCGGATGCCGGGAGCCAGAATATTCTCGCGCCGCAGCGGGCCATGCATGCCCGTCTGGCCGAAATCCCGACGCCGCAATCCGTAGAGCAGATCATATCGGCCCCAGTCTGCATCGCCCGCATCGCCGTCGCCCGAGGCATACTCGATTTCTGCAGACAACCGCGGAGACCAGGGCGACGTAAACGTATAGCCAATCTCGGCATGGCCTGTTGCCGCAGAGACATCGCGCGCGGGCGCGGCGTCTGAGCGCGTTTCCGAACGCTCGCCCCACTGGACTGCTCCCTCGAAGTCGAAATCCCAGCGCCCCGCCGCGGGCGCGCGATAGTACCGACCACCCAGGGTCAGCAATTGCCGATCAGCCGTTGCCAGGTCAGAACTGTCCGTCTCGTCGAGTGCAAACAAGAAGGCTTCGTACCGGGTGCGCGGCGCGCTCAGATTACGCTGATAGTGCAGGCCAAATTGGACGATTTCAACGAGATAGTGGAGATCACGGCCGCACATAACAGATATCGCTTCAACGTTAAGCAAAGGGTCGACGAGATTCTGTTCGACGGCGGACTTTACCATCCAGCGATGCGTCGCCTCATAGGTTTGAGCTTCATCACGATAACGAAAATTATCGATCACCGCCTCACACAGAAGGTCGCTCATGTTCTCTCGTCCTGGTCAGACGAATTTATTAATACCAGTCATTTAGCGCGCTTGGGAAAACCCCGCGCAATCTTCGATTTCGTCAATCACAGCAGTACAACCCGCACCTTGAGTTGTGATTAAAACCCAACCTAACTTCAGGAACCCACATAATCTAAAACTATCACCAGAGCAGGTGTTCGGTGTTCTTCGAAACATGGACATGGCGGCAAATTTTCCGATAGGCCAGCGTGTACAGCGGTAGATAGCGGAAATGTGGTCCGATCTGATTGGTAACCAGGTCGAGACATTCGGGTATAAACCCCGACATTTCTTTGAGCAGGTCGGAATAAGTTTACAACTGAGCGGTTCGCTGAAGAATTCATACCTGCGGGCGACCCTACGGACTGTATTGTATTCTGCCACCCATGACCAAAATGCGACATACTGAAATAAAGCCACAGAAATTGAGGACAAGATGAGTGCCAGAGGCCCGACGAGTATTGATCAGCATGTAGGCGCACGCCTGCGTCTGCGCCGAAGTTTGCTGGAGATGAGCCAGTCCGAGCTCGGCGAAAAACTCGGCGTAACCTTCCAGCAGGTCCAGAAGTACGAGCGCGGCACCAATCGCATTGGCGCCAGCCGTCTTTTCCATGTCGCCAAGGTCATGGAAGTCCCGGTCGCCTACTTCTTTGAAGGTCTGGATGAGAGCGGCAGTTCGGAGCTGAAGGGTGAAGATTCCGACACGCTCTATGATTTCATCGCCAGCCCGGATGGCCTGGCCTTGGCATCAGCCTTTTCCGGCATCAAGGACCAGACGGTCCGTCGCCGCGTCATTGACTTGCTGCGTTCCCTTTCGGAATAGCCGAGCAAACATCAAGATGAATTGAAGCCGAATGGGTTTGCCCCCGTTCGGCTTTTTTTCTGCCGCTGAATTTCCTTCGCTCAGCCCCGGAGCCGTCTCACACTGCGGGAATCCTGACACGGCTTGGCCCCGGCAACAGGAGAGCGATATGCGCAAGACCAGCGAAAATCCGACCCACTACGATACGAGCTACAGCTCGATAGAGCTCCTGCATGGCACATTCCGCGCAAAGGCGGTCGCACGTGAACGCAAGCCGATACATGCCAGCGAGATACTCAAGAAGATCTTCAGGAAACTTTGAAAAGGAATGGAGCGGGCGATGAGATTCGAACTCACGACATTCACCTTGGCAAGGTGACGCTCTACCCCTGAGCTACGCCCGCTCAATGTTTGCAAGGCCGGGGCCCCGCTGGGGAGCGGGGTATATCGCGCAAACGGATAAGGAATGCAAGCCCCTCAAGCCGTTCTGATGCAGCGGCCTTGAAATGCCCACGCAGGCAGGCTTCAAAAGGGTTATGCACAAGAGCCGACAAGACTTGTTCGACTTCCTGGATACGCTCGGGATCGCCCACTCCACTGTGGACCACGAACCCGTTTTCACGGTCGAGGAAGGCCAGCACATCAAGGCCTCCATGCCGGGTGGGCACACGAAAAACCTCTTCCTCAGGGACAAGAAGGGGCGGATCGTGTTGATTTCCGCACTGGGCGAGACAAGGATCCGCATCAACAAGCTACATCAGGAGCTGGGCACGCAGCGCCTGTCTTTTGGCAAGGAAGATCTCCTCCAAGAAACGCTTGGCGTCAGGCCGGGCTCGGTCACCGCCTTCGCGCTCATCAATGATGTCGAGGCGCGGGTCCATATGGTGCTCGACAGTGCTCTGTTCGAACACGACATCGTCAATTTTCACCCACTGGCCAATAATGCCACGACGGCCATCGCCAGTAATGATCTGCTCAGGTTTGTCCGCGCAACAGGGCGCGAGCCCCTGGTTTTCGATTTCTCGCAGCTTGAATCCGGGGCTTCCGACACAGTTTGAGATCTTGCACTCCCCGCCCTTTGCCGCCACTTAGAGGGTGAAACATACAAGGCAGACCCATGACGACGCTGAACGACCCAAACATCACCGGCACAGATGACCTGGTAAAGGACTCCACCGACCAGAGTTTCATGGCCGACGTCGTTGAACCTTCCAAGGACGTCCCGGTCCTGGTCGATTTCTGGGCGCCCTGGTGCGGCCCTTGCCGCCAATTGGGTCCGATGATCGAGCACGCGGTGCGCGAGTCCGAGGGCGCTGTCAAACTGGTCAAGATCAATATCGACGAAAACCCTGGCATCGCTCAACAGCTGAGAGTGCAGTCCATTCCGGCGGTATTTGCCTTCAAGGACGGACAGCCGGTTGACGGGTTCATGGGCGCGCTTCCGGAAAGCCAGATCCGCGATTTCATTCGCCGGATTTCCGGTAATGGTCCCAGCGCAGAAGAATTACAGGCCTACGTCGAACAAGGCATGCAGGCGCTCCAGGCGAATGACCTTCAGGGCGCGTCCCAGGCCTTCGCTGCAGTCCTCCAGAATGACCAGAAAAACGTCGCGGCCCTCGCCGGCCTGGCGCGTGTCTGGATCCAGAGCGGCGACCTGGAGAAAGCCCGCCAGATCCTGGAACAGGTTCCGGACGCCGAGCGCTCCCACCCGGCCGTCGAAGGTGCCCAGGCCGCGATCGATCTGGCCTCAGGCGTACCCAGCGATGATGCCGAAACAGCCGCCTTGCGCCAGAAAGTCGCCGCCGATGCCAGCGACCTGCAGGCCCGCTTCGACCTCGCAGAGGCGCTGATCGCCGCCAGCGACCCGGCCGGTGCCGTGGATCAGCTGATCGCCATCACCGCACTAGATCGTGAATGGAATGAACAGGCGGCCCGCACGCTCCTGCTCAAGGTTTTTGAAGCCGAAGGCCCGATGAGCGAAGTCACCCGTGATGGCCGCCGTCGCCTCTCCTCCATCCTGTTCTCATAGGGACCAGAAGATGAGCGAAACACCGCAACATGTCGTCGACCCCAAATTGCTGGAAATCCTGGTCTGCCCGGTGACCCGCAGCACGCTGTCCTATGACAAGGACGCCCAGGAACTGATCTCCGAGAGCGCGGGTCTGGCCTATCCGATCCGCGATGGTATTCCGATCATGCTTCCCGACGAAGCCCGCCAGATCGAGGACTGACATGCGCCCCTGGCCGACCGAGCTCCGTTTCAGCAAAGCCGACAAGGCTCTCATTGCCCGTTTCGACAATGAAGCCGAATTCTCCATTCCGTTTGAAACACTGCGCGTGGAAAGCCCCAGCGCCGAGGTTCAGGGCCACAGCCCGGACCAGAAAGTCACCGTGACCGGCAAGGAAAACGTCCACGTCACCGCAGCTGAACCTGTCGGGCGCTATGCTGTACGGCTGATCTTTGACGATGGTCATGATAGTGGTCTGTTCACCTGGGACTATCTCTACGCGCTGGGAGAGGCGTCCCGCTGATACAGGGGACGTAAATGCTGGCCACGATTCTTGCCGCACTGATGCTGACAACCACCGGTCCTGACGATTTCACGACCGGGCCGCTTATTTCGGATTTTGGCCCCAATGCCGAGGTTGAAGTCGAAATGCTGATCCCGGAGGGGTTTGTCTTTCGACACAGCTTTGATTTTGCCGCTGAGGCGGATGCCGGCGAACTCAACAGACATCTAGTCAGCGCGGCGCGTTTCCTGAACATGCACGCAAGGGCCGGGGTTTCAGCCGAGAATCTGAACCTGGCCATCGTTGTTCATGGTGCGGGCGTTCACGATGTCGCCAACGCCGCCACCTACGGCGCACGCCATGAAGGCGCAGGCAACGCCAATACTGCCCTGATCGCCCGGCTCGTGGAGCATGGTGTTCGTATTTACGTCTGCGGGCAGAGTGCTGCCTATTACAATGTTGATACTGCGAGCCTGCTACCCGGTGTCGAAATGGCATTGTCAGCCATGACCGCGCACGCCGTCCTGCAGTCGGAAGGCTATACGCTCAACCCATTCTAGACAGCGGTCAGCCTTTCGCCCTTCAGCAAACGCGGCGGGTCACCCGTCTCTCCCCCCGCCTGGCGCATGAAGAAACGGCGGGCTGGCGGGATCGCATTGACGATCGAAAGACCGAGCCCGCGGATATGGCGCACAGGTTCGATGTCATTTGAAAACAGGCGCGTGAAGATGTCCGTTCCCAAGGCCAACGTCGCGCTGTCGAACTTGCGCCAGTCTTCATAGCGTCGCAACGTAGTCAAAGCGCCAACATCATGCCCGGTGCGCTTGGCATTTCCGCAGACTTCCGCCAGGGCTGCAGCATCGCGAATGCCCAGATTGAACCCCTGACCGGCAATCGGGTGGATGCCGCGGGCAGCGTCCCCAACAAACGCCAGACGAGGCTGACAGAATTGCTCGGAATAACGCAGCCCCAGCGGATAGACCCAGCGCGGGCCCACCGGGCTGACCTTGCCAAGAAAGTCTCCAAACCGGTTTTCGAGTTCGTACTGGAAGACCTCGTCAGACGCGGTTTTGAGAGCGGCGGCGGCCTTGTCGCCTTCAGTCCAGACCAGCGATGAGCGATTGTCAGGAAGTGGCAGGATGGCAAAAGGCCCGGCGGGCATGAAGTATTCATAAGCCACGCCATTATGGGGCTCTTCGTGCTGGACGGTCGCAACCACACCGTTCTGACCATAATTCCAGCCATAGGAGCGAATGCCGCTCTGAGCCTTGCGCCGAGAGAATTTGCCATCACAGGCCACGATGAGAGCTCCGGACAGCCTGCGCCCGTCTTCCAACGTGACGACACCGTGATCTCCAAAAACCTCGTGTTCGACCGCCTTGGCCGGGGATATGGCCACAATCCGGTCATGGTTCTTGAGCACCTTGACCAATGCGTGTCGGGTATGCCGGTTCTCGGCCATCCAGCCCAGGGGTTCGCCGTCAGGACCGTCGCTGATTTCGCGCCGATCGAAATGCAGCGAGTGGCGTCCAGGACCTCCCGGCTTGGTGCCGCCATAGGGCCGGCCATCGCAGACCAGTATGTGTTCAATGCGTTGCGTGTGGGGGTAAAGATGTTCAGCGACGCCAAGTGCCTCGAACATGCGCCAGGACGTGTATGCCAGAGCCGAGGATCGACCATCGAATTCCGGCGCCAGCTGATCCTCGACCGGCAGCGCGTCTACCACGGCGACAGACAGGCCCGCCTGGTCCATGGCCAGAGCCAGGGTCAGCCCAGCCAGACCACCGCCAACAATGACCACATCACCTTGAAAGAAATATTCCTGCGTCATGACCCGGAGCATAGGCGGATTGGCGTCCGAGAAAAGCGGACACAGCGCCGCGCCCTGCTTTATCTTCTGTTAACCCCCCGGGAACCCTTACAGGGCTAAATGATCCGCATGTCCAAGCGTACCCAGCCAACTGACGAACCTGTCGCCAAACAACCGCCGCTTTGGCGACTGCGCGCACGCGATGTGATTTTTGGCGGCATCATGCTCGTGGGCGGACTGTTTCTGCTCACCTCCCTGCTCAGCTACAATCCGCTCGATCCGAGCTGGAATGTCGCTTCAGACAATGACATCAGGAATGTGATGGGCAGCCCTGGCGCGGGTCTCGCAGACCTCGCGCTGCAGCTGTTTGGCTGGTCCGCCGGCTTCCCCGCCATTGCGACCATCCTCTGGGGCGGCATCTTGATCTGGCGCATGCCACGTCATCGCTCTCACTCCATGGCTCCGTCCCGCTGGTTATTTGCATTTATCGGCACTCTGGGCATGGGGATGTGTCTCAGCGCGTTGCCGATTCCGGCAACCTGGCCCTTCCCGACGGGTCTGGGCGGCTCACTTGGGGATCTGCTTGCCAGTTTTGTGGCTCAAGGCCCGCAAGCGCTTGACCTGCCCTCCGCAGACATCATTGCCGCCGGCGTCGGATTTTTGATCGCCTTGCTCGGCGTCTTCATGACATTCGGGCTTCGCTCGGGCGATATCGCTTCCGCGGCGGACGTCGCCAGTCTGGCTTGGGCCACAGTTCGCGTGTGGATAGATGCATTACGCGGAATTGGCCCATCGATCGCTCGAATTTTCGGCGGTAATTCAGAAACAGAGCCAACCGTGGAAAGACGGAATGCTGGCCGAGAGGACCCTCCGCTGCGCAAGGCTATGCGTGCGGCCGCAAGGGTGGATGACACACCGGAAGTCGAGGACATAGCGGAACCGCAAGCCACAGGTGTCGCCGCTACGGTAAAGGTTGCTGCCTCCAGAAAATCCAGGGCGTCGGGCCGCGATGTGCGTGAAGCTCAGGGTGCCCTGCCGTTCGCCAAGACAAAAGGCTTCAAACTTCCACGGCTGGATTTGTTGGCCAAGCCGGCGGTGCGCAATGATGCCGTTGACGAGGCTGCCCTGCGCCAGAACGCGGAGCTGCTGCAAGGCGTATTGTCGGACTTCGGTGTGAAGGGCGAAATCGTCCAGGTGCGCCCGGGCCCTGTTGTCACGCTCTATGAATTTGAACCTGCGCCGGGCGTTAAATCCTCTCGCGTGATTAACTTGGCCGATGATATTGCCCGCTCGATGAGCACGACGGCCGCGCGTGTCGCGGTTGTCCCGGGCCGCAATGCGATCGGGATCGAACTCCCCAACGCACAGCGCGAAACCGTGTTTCTGCGGGCGTTGCTGAATGCCAAGGCCTTCGAAGACACCAAGGCCGAACTGCCAATGGCGCTGGGTGAAACAATCGGCGGCGAACCGTTTGTGGCCGATCTGGCCAGGATGCCTCACCTCCTGATCGCCGGCACCACCGGTTCCGGCAAGTCGGTCGGCATCAATGCAATGATCCTTTCCCTGCTCTATCGCCTGCCGCCGGAAGAGTGCCGGATGATCATGATTGATCCGAAAATGCTGGAACTGTCGGTCTATGACGGTATTCCCCATCTTTTGACGCCGGTTGTCACCGACCCCAAGAAAGCGGTTGTTGCCCTGAAATGGGCCGTACGCGAGATGGAAAGCCGGTATCTGCGCATGTCCAAGATCGGCGTGCGAAATGTCTCCGGCTTCAACGAACGCGTTGCCGAGGCGATCGGAAAAGGTGAGGATCTCTCCCGAACCGTCCAGACCGGCTACGACAAGGAGACCGGCGAGCCTGTTTTCGAGACAGAGACGATTGAAACCGAGAAAATGCCCTACATCGTCGTCATTATCGACGAGATGGCGGACCTGATGATGGTCGCCGGCAAGGAAATTGAGGCCGCCGTACAGCGCCTGGCCCAGATGGCCCGTGCCGCCGGCATCCATCTCGTGACCGCGACACAGCGCCCGTCCGTGGACGTCATCACCGGCACCATCAAGGCCAATTTCCCCACGCGGATATCCTACTCTGTCACCTCCAAGATCGACAGCCGGACCATTCTCGGCGAACAGGGTGCGGAGCAGCTGCTGGGCATGGGTGATCTGTTATACATGGCATCAGGTGGCCGCCTGCGACGCCTGCATGGCCCTTTTGTCTCCGACCGCGAAGTCGAGGACATCGCCGGATTTCTCAAGAAGCAGGCTGCGCCGGAATATCTCGACGCGATAACCGCGGGCGGCGAGGAAGACGAGGATGGCATTCCCGGCATGGAGGGTGAGGGCAGTGGTGACGCGCTGTTCGACCAGGCTGTGGCCCTGGTGGCCAAGGACCGCAAGGCTTCGACCAGCTATATCCAGCGTCGCCTGCAGATCGGCTATAACCGCGCCGCAACGCTGATCGAGCGCATGGAAGAAGAAGGCATGATCGGCCCGGGTGACCATGCCGGCCGGCGAGAAATCTATCTGCCGGAGCCCAGTGAGGGCTGAGCTGACATTTCTGTAACCTCGCTAACGCGGTGTTGAATGGCCCCTTGGGTCGTGACCTGCTTGTCTCTGCGCGCGGCATAGTGAGGATCACATGAAACTTGTATTCGGCACCCTTCTGGCCGCCGCGTTATGCGCACCTGTCTTAGCTCAACCCACAGCCACCGAAATCTGGCGCTCCGATCGTGTGTCCCGTCCGGAGGCGGTGCATGTTCCCGATGGCAGCGACTGGGCCATTATCGGCAATCAGGGGCCTGAAGGCTCTGATCGCGGTGGCTATCTGTCACGCCTGAATCTGGTGTCTGGCGAATTCCAGGAGTTCTGGGCGCGAGGTTATGAGGGTCCGCTCGGCATTGTCAGCTCAGCCGATCAAATCTACTTCAGCGACAATGGAGACCGGGTAATTGTTCTCGATCGCCAGACGGGGCGAGAGGTCTATCGCCTTGAAGCGCCCGAGGATGCGGCGCTGTTCAACGATCTCGCGATTGATGCGGCTGGCGCGCTCTGGGCCACGGACACGCGCGTCGGCGCGATCTTTCGATATCACAATGGTGAGTGGCGCCAGGTCGCGTCCGGCGACGTGTTCACGTCCGCCAACGGCATCGAGTTTGTCGACGGATGGGTCTACGTCGTCTGCTCCGGCGGTGTCGGAAATCTGATCCGTATTGACCCGGAGAGTTTCGAATATGAGGTTTTATTCTCGGGCGAGGGCTCACTTGACGGTGTTGTCACGGATGGCCGAGGCGGGCTGATCCTCAGCGACCTGGCCGGTCGCCTCCTGCATTGGAACCCGGCGCGAGGCGTTACCGTCCTCGATGAATTTGCCGACGAGGAGATCATGCTGAACTCCAGCGGTGGCACACCGGACGGACGCTACATCTTCTCGCCCCACTGGCGCCAGTCCCAGTTGTCCATGCACGAAGTGACCTATACCTCTCACGCTGATTAAACTGCCGTGAAAATGAACGGACCGGTCTTGCTCGTGCCGCAATACCGGTCCAGCTTGTCGACATGATCACGATGTTTCTGTCCAGCCTGTTCCTGCAGGCCGTTGACCCCGCACAGACAAGCCCGGAGCCGTCGGCGAGTGACCGTGCTCCAGCTGAAACGCCCGTCGCTGATGCCTTTGATCCCGGCGTTGCCATGGTCGGAATCAATGAATATCTCAACTCCGTAGACACGCTGCGAGCGCGCTTCACCCAGGTTTCGCCGAATGGGTCCCTGATCAGCGGCTTGCTGTCCATGGATCGTCCAGGCCGGCTACGCTTCGAATACGATGACCCGAGCCCGATCACGGTTATTGCAGATGGCACCACGGTCGCAGTCGAAGACGCTGCGCTGGAGACCATCGACCGGGCGCCCATCCGCGCGACACCGCTGTACTGGCTGCTCGCTGACGAGATCGATCTGGGCACCGATGCCGACGTGATCGACATCGTTCGCGAGTTCGGCTTCGTCTATGTCACCCTGCGGGACCCGAATGAAGAAATGCAGGGTTCTGTGCAATTCGTTTTTGAAGAGCCCACATACATTCTTCGTGAGTGGTTCGTAACTGACGCATTGGGGCAAATGACGCGGGTTATCATTCAAGATCAAGAAGTTGGTATAGAATTGAGCCCCCGGCTGTTTGTCATCCCCGAGCCTGAAAACGATCGTGATTCGCGCCGCGGGCGCCGATAGGGTTGATGCTTTTTTGCCACAGGCAATTTCTTTCTCATTTTTTATTTGCAGAAAGAAGAAAGCTGTGGCGTTATTGTAACGCTGACTGATGGGCGTTATGGATCGGCGTCGTCCCCCCGCTTGCGGATCCGTCCCTCTCAGTTGCGCCGGTTTGATCCCCTCTCGGCGCTGCGCTGGAATTAACAGGCGCATGGCTTTAGCGCCCGGTCTCCTCCCCCCTCGAGACCGGGCGCTTTCTATTTCGGTGCGGATCTTAGTGCCCATGCCGCTTCGCCCTGTTGCGTGCGGCCAATCTCACGCTAGATAGACGCCATGTATTTTGAAGACGACGAGCCTGAAACGCCTGATGTCCCGCGCTTGCTGGAAGAAATTCCGCTGCTTTACAGGGTCAAGGCCTTTGCCGACAGCATGAATGCCAACGCCTGGTTCTCCCGCCTGGGCGAGCCTCTGGATTCGCGCGAACAGGCCTTGTCCCGGTATTATCTGGACGGGTTGGGCTTCCCCGAAGCGGAACCCGCGCTCCTGTCAGACTGGGATGACGCAGCCACCGCGGCCGAAACACTTGATCGCGACCCGATCAGCTGGGAGGCCGAGGAAATGCTGCGAACGGCCCTGGTCGCTCAGGCTCTGGAACGGCTGGATGAACAGGCTGTTTCCGCCGCCCTCGCGATGATTGCGCAACAGACCAGTGAAACTGCCCGCGATGCTGTCGAGGACGCCGCAGCCATATCCGACGTCACAGATATCTCACTCGTGCACGCAGCAGCCGGTGCCCTGGCACAAGCCGCCAATGGCGCAGCCCTTGTCGTCATGGCGGAGGCTGATGGCGAGGATGACCCGCACCCTTTCCTCGCGCGCTGGCGATTGTTCGCCCGGGGTCGCTGGCCAGTTGGCCTAGCGGGCAATACCTACAACATCCTCTGACATGGCCAGTCGGACGCGGCTCAAGGTTTGCTGCATCAAGAGCATCGGCGAGGCCCGGATGGCCCTTGCTGCCGGAGCAGACATACTGGGTCTTGTGGGACCCATGCCGTCAGGCCCGGGCACGATCTCCTATACCGACGCCCGCCTGATCCCATCCGAACTACCCGCCTCGGTGGAACCCTGGCTTCTGACGAGCGAAACGACCGCTGAGGCGCTGATTTCGGCGGCAAAGGAGAGCAGTGTCTGCAATCTCCAGATCGTTCGCCATATAGATCCACGCGAACTCCGGCGACTGCGCGCAGCGCGGCCCGAGCTCAAACTTGTTCAGGTCATCCATGTCGAGGACGAGGGGGCGCTGGAACTGATTGCGGTCTACGAGCCCCATATCGACGCCTTCCTGCTCGATAGCGGGAAACCCAGCGCCGCCAATGAAACACTGGGCGGGACCGGTCATGTCCATGACTGGTCGATCAGCGCCCGGTTTGTGGCCGCAACCCGTAAACCTGTCATGCTGGCCGGTGGGTTGAACGCCGATAACGTTCAGGACGCTGTCAGCAGGGTGCGCCCGCATGGCGTTGATCTATGCTCCAGCCTGCGTCAGGAAGATGCGCTGAACGTCGAACTACTGCAGGAATTTGTGCAGGCCCTTCATCTTGCCGATCAGGAAAGAACATGACCGGATTTACGCTCGCCACCTGGAACATCAATTCTGTCCGCCTCCGCGCACCACTGGTTGCGGAATGGGTGAAACTGGCGGATCCGGATGTTCTCTGCCTGCAGGAAATCAAGTGTCAGAACCATGAATTCCCGGAAGAGGCCTTCCGTGAGATGGGTTTCTCGCACTTTCATGTCCGTGGCCAGAAAGGCATGCACGGCGTCGCGATCGCCTCGAAGTTTCCGCTCGAGGATATCGGCGATGAAGGTTTGTGCCCGCGCGAGGAAGCGCGCCACCAACGTGTGATGGTCGAAGGTATCGAGCTGCACAATTTCTACATCCCGGCCGGCGGTGACGAGCCCGATCCTGAAACCAATCCCCGTTTTGCTCACAAGATGGAGTTCTTGCAGCGCCTGGAAAAGTATTTCGGTGACCGGCGCTCTGAAAATGCCCCGCTGGTCCTGGTCGGCGATTTCAATATCGCGCCCTACGAACACGATGTCTGGTCGCACAAGCAATTACTGAAGGTTGTCTCGCATACACCGGTCGAGACCGAGGCATTGGAACGCATTCGCCAGGCCGGTGATTTCTCTGATATCGCGCGCGAACTCGTACCGATGGACGAGAAAGTCTACACATGGTGGAGCTATCGCGCGAAGGACTGGCGCAAGGCCAATCGCGGCCGCCGCCTCGATCATATCTGGACCGCCCCCAGCGTGACGGCCCGATCGGTCGCCGCGGGTCGGGATGGGTTCAAGGTGTGGGAAGACCTGCGTAGTTACGTAAAACCGTCCGACCACGCTCCGGTGACCCTGAAAATCGACGGTTAGAGGCGTTCGTCCATGAACGCGTTGAAGTCGAAACCAGGTTGCTCCATGCCGTGTCGAGTGACCCGGTCATAATCGCGTTGCCACCTGCTGATACGATCATTGGTCGTGTCCACCGTCTCCCGAAGGATGGCTTCCAGCCTCTCGCAATTATCTCGCGCGCCAACACTCGCCAAATCATTGTAAGCGGAAATCGCTCCCAGAAACGCGATGAGCGCGTGAAGGTTCTCGTGCACGGTCAGGACATGCATCCGCCGGTCCCATGACTCGCGATCGGCACGGGGCGCATTGTCATATCCGAGCCAGCGTGGATAAAGAATTTCGACTTCCAGAGGCAGCTCAAGCACGCGCAGCGCGCAACCCTGTTCGCTCGGGGAAAACTCGTAATACGTGCGCAGCATGGTATTGGTAACCGCGTCATATCCCAGTGGGCCCGCATACCGCAGGGCCTCTACGGCATGACGGTAGCGGCGACCCTCAACGTCGTAAAACCGCACGGACATAATGACCGGCACTTCCTCGACTTCGGGCAGGCGCGGCAATTCCTGAGCGCGGACCGGTACCGTCATCAAGATCCACAGTCCGACCGCCAGCAGGATACGCGTCATTTGTATTGGCCCCGGGTGGAAATCAATCAGCTGGAGAGGCGATAACCGCCACTCTCGGTCACGAGAAGACGGGCATGGGATGTGTCCGGCTCGATCTTCTGACGCAGCCGATAGATATGAGTCTCCAGCGTGTGCGTGGTCACGGCGGGATTATATCCCCAGACCTCGTGCAAAAGCTCGTCACGCGGTACCGGCTTGCCACTGGCGCGGTATAGGTATTTGAGAATATTGGTCTCTTTTTCCGTGAGGCGGACCTTGCGCTCATCCTCGGTGACCAGAAGTTTCATCGCCGGGCGGAATTCATACGGCCCGATCTGGAAGACAGCATCCTCGCTCTGTTCGTGCGAACGCAGGTGAGCTCGAACACGCGCCAGAAGCACAGAAAACTTGAACGGCTTGGTGACGTAGTCGTTGGCACCGGATTCCAGACCCAGTATCTGGTCGGCATCTGTATCCTGGCCCGTCAGCATCACAATGGGTGAACTGACACCATTCTTGCGCATCAAACGACAGGCCTCCCGGCCATCCATGTCAGGCAATTCAACATCGAGCAAAATCAGGTCAGCGCGCTCCTCCTTGGAGCGGGCGATGCCACCACCGGCCGTGTCTGCCTGGATGGTGCGAAATTCCTCGTGCAAGGCAAATTGATCGATCAGCGCCTCGCGCAGATCATCATCGTCATCAATAATCAGAATGGTTTTTTGTGCGCTCATGTTTTGATCATGCCCATTTCGCGGAACAAGGCAAATCTTCTGCCCCGCCTGCCCGCTTCAGCCTACCCCTCAAGCAAAAGCGAAACCCTTGAGGCAAGCCACTGATCAACAAGATCTATTAGCCCACCCCTCCGCGCTCGCGAAAATGCTCTTTATGCGCTAGCTATGTGGTTATGGAGTGGAAAGTTTCAACTGACGGATGGATCACGGGCGCCGACATTCATGTGAGGGCGGCGTTAGGTCGATCCGGTGTTATCGCGGCTGATGACAAGCGCGAAGGCGATGGCGCGACGCCAACGGGCCGCTATCCGGTGCGGCGCGTCCTGTATCGCGCAGACCGAGGTGCGGCTCCGCAAACAAGGTTGCCGATACGGGCCCTGCGCGAGGATGACGGCTGGTGCGATGCTCCAAACGACAGCGCGTATAACTGCGCCGTCCGGCTACCATTCGCGGCGTCGCACGAGAAAATGTGGCGCGAGGACGAGTTGTACGACATCGTCGTGGTGCTGGGCCACAATGACAACCCGCCTGTGCCAGGTTCGGGGTCAGCAATCTTCCTGCATTGCAAACGTGGTGATTATCAACCCACCGAAGGCTGTGTGGCCCTGGACAATGCGGATGTCCGGCGTTTTCTCAAACAGACGCGGCCCGGTGACCACATCGTCATCGGCTAGTCGCGACTTCCAAACACGGCTGTGCCCACACGCACCGAGCTCGCGCCCAGCTGGACAGCAGTTTCATAGTCCGCACTCATGCCCATGGACAGTTTCGAGACATCATTTTCACGCGCAAGCTTGGCGAGTAGAGAAAAGTGCAGGCCGGCCGGCTCCTCGACGGGCGGAATGCACATCAAACCTTCAATCTCCAACCCCAGCTCCTCCCGGCAGAGCGACAGGAATGCCGGCAGCGCGGCCGGCGCCAACCCGGATTTCTGTTCTTCCTCTCCCGTGTTCACCTGGACATAAAGGCGGAGCTGACGGTCCTGCCGGCTCATTTCACTGGCAAGCACGCGCGCCAGCTTCTCACGATCGACGCTTTCAATAACGTCGAATAACGCGACAGCATCGGTCACCTTGTTCGACTGCAGCGGCCCGATCAGGCGAAGTTCCAGGTCCAAAAATTTTTCGCGCCGTTCCGCCCAGTGTTGCTGGGCTTCCTGGACGCGGTTTTCGCCAAAGACACGCTGGCCAGCGTCCAGCGCGGCATCAATACGCGCCTCGGGCTGGCGCTTGGAGACCGCCACCAGCTTCACACTGTCAACAGAGCGGCCAACCGCTTGCGCAGCCTCACCGATACGGTTCAGGATCAAGTCCCGGTTCGCGGAGATATCATCGCTTATGCTCATACGATCGCCATATGCGCTGGGAAGCCGCTTGGCAATATCGGCTGAGCGCCTGTTTGCGGATGTTTCGTTTGGTCTGCCCAGACTGTGGGTGCTGACCGACCCGCAAAGGCATGCGGATCCGCTGGACCTGTTGATGCGCGCGCCTCCAGAAAGTGGCTTTATCTATCGCCATTTCGGAACAGAAGATCGATATCGAACCGCGCGCCGGATGAGAAATATCACGCGGAACAGGAACATCACCTTTCTCGTATCGTCAGACCTCGCGCTCGCGCGCTCTGTTGGCGCGGACGGGGTTCACTGGCCGGAGCGCATGCTGGTCCAGGCGCATTCGGCGCGGGCACGCGGAGCAATGGAGATTTTCACATGTTCCGCCCACAGCGAAGCGGCCATACACAAGGCTGAGCAAGCCGGCGTGGACGCTGCGCTGGTCTCGAGCGTGTTTCCGTCACGCAGCCCCAGTGCGGGAACTCCTGTTACACCGCGCCGTGTAGCGTTACTGGCACGACGCCAGGCGCTACCCTTGATCGCGCTTGGCGGTGTGCACAAAAAAACCCTCGGGCGTCTTGCGAACCGAGGGCTGTCGGGTTGTGCGATGATCGGAGGGATCAGAAACGAACAGACGACTCGAACTTGATCTCGGGCTCCGGCTCTTCATTTTCGTCCAGCATGAAAAGCTCGTCCGTCGGGGACGAGAAGCGGAACTGACCACCGAAGCGGAAACGTTCATTCAGATCATAGGTGAACCGCGCACTGAAGTCGTCGACATCGGTGGGACGACCCAGATCTTCACGAATTCCCAGCGTGATGCCGAGGCGATCATTTACCGACCAATCAATGGTCGGGATCTCTTCGAGAGCCTGCGGCAAGCCGGCGTCCTGATTGAGAGAAAAGGATTCATACCAGGGCGCATCGGTTTCAATGCTGGCATCCTCGGAAACATCCTGAGCATGCGCGGGCATGCACACACAAGCGACCAGCGCTAATGCGCCGGCTGCCTTCATGCAAAACCGCGATGTGGCGTTCCCGATGAACATGGATTTCTCCCTCACACAAATCCAACATAACGGCAGGCGACTTATTCCCCCAAGCAGTTTTTGGTTAAGCTGCGGGACTTTCCCATTTCGTGTTGCCGATTTGTCAATATCGCCAGCCGATTTCCAGGAAAATTGTCGTGGAATCATGCTCAACAGCTCGACGACCGAGCGGTGTGGTCACGGCGTCCTGACGCTCGGAGTGCTGCAGCCCAATACCCGCAAGCCAATGATCGCCAACAAGTTTTGATCCACCGACCTGAATTGTCTGCCCGTCTGCATGGACCGTGTTGTCGCCAAATTTTGACCATTCAACAGCGTAGAGCCAGTCACCGCTCTCGCGGGCGACCGAAGCGCTCAGGACCTCATAATCGCCACCGGTCGCATTATTGCTCGACAGCCAGCGCGCACCTCCAGACCAGGCACCACGCTGGACATGTATGCCGGCATCCCACACTTCGAGGTCCCGAAAGATGGTCGGGGCAGGCGCCGACTGACCCGGCGTATAGCCGCCCGACGCATAGCCGAAGGAGAAGCTCAGTTCTGTTTCGCCTCGATGCAGCTCATAGAACGCACCCGCTTCAATGACGTTGTCGATTTCGGCCGCCAGAACACCGTTCGTGCCCGACGCATGATCACAATAATCAACACCGCAACCGCCCGCCTCTGGCGTGAAGGAAAGACTGCCGCGGAAACTGCCAATGCTGCGCGCCTGCCCCAGCGAGATTGATCGCAGAATGATTTTCGGTGCCTGGCCGGAGGCATAATTGTAGGAGCGTGAGGCGGACAGCTCGGAGAGATCGACCCGGCCGGTCTCTGCCCTCGAGAGCCGGAACGCCGTTGGCGGCGCTACAGCGTCGAGACGCGCGGCACCATCGCCATATCCCAGCCTGATCTCGCCATATCCCATATGGACATAGCCGAAAGCCTGGATCAGCTCCCCACGCAGCAAATCAGCGGTGCCGGTCGGGGCCGCATAAAGACCTGATGTGGCGCCTCGGAGCACATTTCCGGATCCGTCTCCGGCACAGTCTGCCACGCCATCCGGGCAAGCCCCGGCAGATCCGCCCCAAGCGATGCGGTTGGGATCGCGCTCGGCCCGGCCAGCCAAGACAAAGCCGTAGCGGCGACCTTGTCGGGTGATGGTCTCCCACTCAAACCGCGCCTCCAGATCGGCCAGCACGTCGGCGTGGTCGGCCTCATTGAGCGCAAACACCAGCCCCGCATCGATTTGCAGGCTGGTTTCAGCGTTTGAAGAGTCTTGAGAAAAAGTCGGCGGAGCCGAGAGCATTACGGACCCAGCTGCGAAAAGATACGCGCTAAATGTCCTCAACATACTCACGGCCCCGCCGATCGGCCCCGTCCCCCCGGACGTCGCTCCTTAAGGGAAATGAGCTGGCCGCTCCGGTCAAGTAGGTGATATCTCAATGGAACTGGTTCTTGATAGTCTGTGATAGTTTTGCCACGGTTCGCCCGGGTGCCTTTCGGCGCTGGCCTATGGCAAATGCCGTGTTATACAAAGCTTGAAAATGTGGGAAATCTTTGTTTCCCATTGCAACTCTGTTTTTTCGCCGTCTTGTTTTGAAGGAGTCGCGGCTGATGTTTGACCGTCGGATTCTCGGTGCCGTTCTTGCCGCCTCGGTGCTCGTACTGCCTGCCTGCGCTTCGCGAGGCAATGATGCTGCTTCTTCCGAGCAGTCTTCGGGCTTCCGCCTGCCCTCTATTCCCAATCCTCTGGGCGGTGGAAACGAAGTCTCCGTCGAGGGCATCGGCGTAAACGGTTATCTGTGGCGCGCCAGCCTGGATACGATCAGCTTCATGCCGCTGGCTGAAGTGGACCCGTTTGGCGGCGTTATCATCACGGACTGGTATGCCAATCCGCAGATGACCAATGAGCGCTTCAAGCTGACCGTCTACATCCTCGACACGCGTCTGCGCGCAGACGCCCTCGCAGTAAATGTCTTCCGCCAGGTCCGTGATGACAACGGCGGCTGGATCGATGCTGTAGCCAGCACTGAAACCGCATACGAAATCGAAAACGCCATTCTGACCCGGGCGCGCCAGCTGCGTATCTCGCAACTGGAAGACTAACCCCGGTCCATCGGGAGCGCGGCACTCGCCGCGTTACACTAAATGAGCCGATACAATCCGAGCGAAGCCGAACCCAAGTGGCAATCGGCATGGGCGGAGCGTGACTCCTTTCGGGCCAGAACCGCTGACGAGGCGGGCGACGCACCCAAATACTATGTCCTTGAAATGTTTCCCTATCCTTCGGGACGCATTCACGTGGGACATTCTCGGAACTATGCGATGGGTGACGTCGTTGCGCGATACAAGCGCGCGCGCGGTTTTAACGTCCTTCATCCGATGGGTTGGGATGCTTTTGGTCTACCTGCGGAGAACGCAGCGCGAGACCGTGGCGTGCATCCGGGCGACTGGACCTATGACAATATCGATGCGATGCGAGGTCAGTTGCAACGTCTTGGTCTTGCGCTCGACTGGTCCCGCGAATTTGCGACCTGTGATCCTGCCTATTACCGCCATCAACAGGCGATCTTCCTGAAATTGTTGAAGCGTGGCCTGGTCCATCGCAAGACGGCCAAGGTCAATTGGGACCCGGTTGACCAAACCGTTCTGGCCAATGAGCAGGTCATCGATGGTCGGGGCTGGCGTTCCGGCGCGCTTGTCATACAGCGAGAGCTGGACCAGTGGTTCTTCAAAATCACCGATTATGCCGATGTCCTGACGGATGGTCTGGAAGACCTGGATCGCTGGCCAGACAAGGTCCGCACCATGCAGTCCAACTGGATTGGTCGTTCGCGTGGCGCGCAGGTCTCTTTCCCGCTGACAGATGACGTCATCGCGCAGGAATTCGGTACTACGATCGACGTCTTCACGACCCGTCCGGATACTCTTTATGGCGCCAGCTTCCTGGCCCTGGCGCCGGACCACCCGATCGTCAAGAAACTGTCGGAAGACAATCCCGAGCTGGATCGTTTCCGTCGCGACTGCGAACGCATGGGCACGTCGGAAGAAGAAATCGAGAAAGCGCCCAAAAAAGGCGTCGATCTTGGTATCACTGTCCGCCATCCCTTCGACCCTGAATGGGAACTTCCTGTCTGGACAGCGAATTTCGTGCTCTCCACCTATGGAACTGGCGCGATATTCGGATCCCCTGCCGGTGACCAACGCGATCTGGATTTTGCCAACAAATACGAATTGGCGGTCAATCCGGTGGTCTTGCCGCCTGATGCTGACGCCGAAACCCATTCGATCACGGACGAGGCCTATACCGGCCCCGGTACGATCTACAATTCAAAATTCCTTGACGGGTTGAGTACGGTCGACGCGATCGAGCGTGCTATTACAGAGCTGGAAAAACGCAAGCTTGGTGAGGGTGCCACCACATATCGCCTGCGTGACTGGCTGGTGTCGCGACAGCGTTACTGGGGTTGCCCGATCCCGGTCGTGCACTGTGACACATGTGGAACCTTGCCGGTGCCGGAAGATCAACTGCCGGTGGAATTGCCGAAGGATGTGACATTCGACCATCCAAGCAATCCGCTTGAGCGCCATCCGACCTGGAAAGAGACCAGCTGTCCGAAATGTGGAGGCCAAGCGCGTCGCGAGACCGACACTCTGGACACATTTGTATGTTCGTCCTGGTATTTTCTACGCTTTACCTCTCCCTGGTCAGAGACCGATCCATTCGTGGCAGATGATGCCAATTACTGGATGCCCGTAGACCAGTATGTCGGTGGAATTGAACACGCCATCCTTCACCTGCTCTATGCGCGCTTCTTCTCACGGGCATTGAACAATGCCGGCTTGATGAACCTGCCTACCGGTGAGCCGTTTGCCGGTCTCTTCACCCAGGGCATGGTCACCCACGAGACCTACAAGACTGCAGATGGCCGTTGGCTGTTGCCGGAAGAAGTCGAGCGCAGGGACGACAAATACGTCGAGATCAATGGTGGCGGTGAGGTCGCTGTCGGCGCCATTGAGAAAATGTCCAAATCCAAGAAGAACGTTGTGGATCTGGACGCTTTCATCGCCGACTTCGGAGCGGACGCCGCGCGCTGGTTCGTGTTATCGGACTCCCCACCTGAACGTGATGTGGAATACACGGACAGCGGTGTGGAAGGTGTCTGGCGCTTTATTCAACGACTCTGGTCGACGGTAGACGCCATGCCGGAAGGTGCACCCGGCCCGATGACGGTCGCTGTCGATGCCAGTGGTCCTGCACTGGATGCCCGCAAAGCGGCTCACAAGGCCGCCGCCTCGGTTACCGAGGCCATTGAAGGCTTCCGTTTCAACTCGGCCGTCGCGCAGATCCATGATCTGGTCAACACACTCCGCAAGTGTTCGGCGGATGACTCATCTTCTCTGGCGGCTCGCGCCGAGAGCCTGGGTATCCTGGCGCGTCTGATCGCACCCTTTGTTCCACACCTGGCCGAAGAATGCTGGGCACGTCTGGGCGGCGAAGGCCTGGTGATCGACGCCGCCTGGCCAGATGCTGATCCTGCCCTGCTGGTGGAAAACAATGTGACCCTGCCAATTCAGATCAATGGCAAGAAGCGCGGAGAGCTGGAAATTGCCCGTGGCAGCGACCAGGAAACGGTAAAATCCGCTGCACTGGCCAATGAAGGGGTGGCACGGAGCCTGGAAGGGCTTACGGTACGCAAGGTCATCGTCGTACCTGATCGTATCGTCAATATCGTCGCGGGATAGTTCTCATGAGTGGTCGTCGTTCTGCAACCATCCTAATTGCCAGCCTGGCACTCTGTCTTTCCGCCTGCGGCTTTACACCCATGTACGGTGCCGGCAGCGCCGCACGCGGGCTGGAAGATATCCGTATCGAGACTGGCGACGAACGGGTTGATTTTCTACTTCAGGAATCACTGCTCGATGCTATCGGGTCACGCTCCGGCAATGGCCGATATGTCCTGCGAACCGAAACCGAACTAAACGTGCTCGCCCTTGGCATTGGCGCTGAAGCTATTGCTCGCAGATACGCTATTCAGCTAAATGTGACTTATGAACTACTCGATAATATCGAGGGGGCCCAAACCCATACCGGTCAGGTATCAGTCGAGGCGGCTTACGACGCATCGAGTGCGGCATATGCTTCTCAAAGCGCTCGTCTTGATGCCGAAGCTCGCGCCGCCGAGCAAGCCGCCGACCGTATTTCCATGCAACTCGCCCGCGCCGCAAGGAATGGCGAGCTTTGGTAAAGATCGCGCCGCGCGATGCTGACAGACAGGTCGCCAGACCTGATCCTTCCTACACGGCCTTTCTTGTATTCGGGCCCGACCGCGGTTTGGCGCATGAGCGCGCCAATGGCCTGGCGAAGAACCTGGTCGAAGACCTCGATGATCCGTTCGCGCTCACACAATTGACGGAAGAGGACCTCAAAGCCGATCCTGCCGGCCTGGCTGATGCCATGGCAGCCATGTCTCTCACAGGTGGGTCACGACTGGTTCGGGTCCGACTGAGTGGTGAAACCGGCAGCGGTCCGGTGCTTGATGTTCTGCAGCAAATCGAATCCGGACACCCTTTTGAAGCCCGCCTGATTGTTGAATCCGGCGACCTGACGCCTCGAGGCAAGCTCCGCAAGGCTTTTGAGCCCGCCAAACGGGCGGGCGCGATCGCCTGTTACGCTGATAACTCCCAGTCGCTGGGAGATCTGGCTGAAGAGATGCTTCGAACTGAAGGCTTGTCCCTCGATACCGAGGCCCGCATCAGCTGGTTACCCAAGCTTGAGGGTGACCGGGCAATGGCCCGAAATGAAATTGAGAAGCTCATCCTCTACAAGGGCCTGCGCAATCAACGCGAGGACGGGGATGATCGCGTTCGCGTGGAGGATGTAGACGCCGTTGCAGCCGACCATGGCGATAGTGCGCTCGACGCTGTAATCGGTCCGCTCTTCGATGGTGATCTGAACGCTCTGGATTCAGGTTATGCGCGCACGATCAGTGCAGGCGTCAGTCCGGTTGCGATTTTGAGGGCCATTCAGCGGCGTTTGGATCAATTTGGTATCGCACACGCCAGCGGCGGAAATGATGGAGCGATTGCGCGCTCTGGGGCGCCGCGCTTTGGTCCACAAGCTGCTCAATTTAAACGGCAAATGGGTTTTTGGCAGGGACGACGCCTGGATGCCGCCCGAGAGCTGGCCTTCGATCTGGAACGTCAAATCAAGCGATCTGGAAGCCCCTCAGAAGCGCTGACCGGGGATCTGGTGCTTCGATTGGCCCGTGGCGCCGCGAGAGCGCGTCGCTAAACAGACCCGCCACTCAACCGACGACACACATCATCGAGTTGTTCCAATGTCTGGTAGTGCACCCGGATTTCACCGCCCTTGGCGCCGTGACAGATATCGACCGACAAGCCGAGACGAGATGTGATGTCAGCCTCTAGCGCTCGCGTGTCCGCATCCTTGTCTTCACGAGATCCGTTGGTCTTTCCCTTGGATTTCTTTTCCGGCGCGACTTGGCCCTTGGCGAGGCGCTCGGCTTCTCGCACAGACAATCCGCGGGCAATGATCTCTTCCGCCAGCCCCTCGGCATTTGGCGCCGTGGCGATGGCCCGGGCATGCCCCGCAGAAAGGCGCCCACCTGCCACATGTTTCTGAATAGAGTCAGGCAAGTTCAGCAGGCGCATCATGTTGGCGATATGGGAGCGGCTCTTGGCCACAGCCTGGGCGACATCTTCCTGGGTATGACCAAAACGATCGATCAGCTGACGATAGGATTGCGCCTCTTCGATCGGGTTGAGGTCTGCGCGTTGAACATTTTCAACGATGCCGATCTCCAGGGTCTCCCGATCGGTCAGCTCCCGGACCAATGCCGGAATCTCATGCAACCGGGCCCGCTGGGCCGCGCGCCAACGGCGTTCTCCTGCTACGATTTCATAGCGCGCTCCACCCTCTGTCGGACGAAGCAGGATCGGTTGAACAACGCCCTTTTCCGCAACCGAATCGGCCAGAGCTGCAAGCTCTGCCTCGACCATTGTCTTGCGTGGCTGGTTGGGGTTGGGCTGAATAAGATCAATCGCGATCTCGGTCACACCACGAGGGCGGTCACCCCCGGTCGTACCGGTTTCACTACTTTCAAAAGTCTCTTCCTGGGTCTCTCCGAGCAGAGCTGACAGACCGCGCCCGAGGCGCTTGTTCTTTTCGGCGGGACTCATGCGACTTCACTTTCCTGTTCAGATTTTCTCTTGCGTTCCTGGCGTACGACTTCCTTGGCCAGCGCGACATACGCTTTGGACCCCGAGCAAGCGAGGTCATAGAGCAAGACCGGTTTTCCCATCGACGGTGCTTCGGAGACCCGTACATTGCGTGGGATCACGGTCTTGTAGACCTTGTCACCAAAGTGCTCCCGCACGTCAGCAGCGACCTCTGCAGAGAGATTGTTCCGACTGTCATACATTGTCAGGACCAGACCCTGGATATCCAGATGCGCGTTGAGATGGCCGCGCACGCGCTCCACAGTCTTGATCAACTGGGTCAGCCCTTCGAGTGCGAAAAACTCGCACTGGAGCGGTACCAGGATGGAATTGGACGCTGTCAGCGCATTCACCGTCAACACATTCAGCGAAGGCGGACAATCGATAAGAATATAATCGATTGGATCACGATCCATATCGGCAACATAATTTTCGATCGCGCGCTTCAGCCGGTATGACCGGCGATTGTCATTGGCAAGCTCCAACTCGGCACCCGAGAGCAACACGTCTGACGGGACGATCTGGAGGCCGGGAACAATGGTCTTTGTCAGTGCGTCCTGGAGCGGTGAATCGCCGACCAATATATCAAAGACTGTCACCTGCCTGTCAGCGGGTGGTACGCCTAGCCCTGTTGAGGCATTGCCCTGAGGATCCAGGTCAATGATAACCACCCGCTGCTTTATTGCCGCCAGGGCCGTACCAAGGTTGATTGCGGTTGTGGTCTTGCCAACGCCGCCCTTCTGATTGGCAACGGAAATCACGCGGGGTGCGCTGTGGCGCAGGTGATTATCTGACACGCTTGACCTCTTCTATTCGGAGGATCACACCATCGCTGGTACGACTGGGTATGACTTCGACCTTGAATGTCCAGTTTTTCCGCGCCTCGGTCAATTCTTCCTCGAAGCGGCGACCCTTGAAAAACAGCCCTACTGCCCCGTTTTTCAACAAGGGATGCGCGTATCCCAATAATTTATGAAGCGGCGCAAAGGCTCGAGCCGTAACCACATCGACGACAGTTTCGTCGTCCAGCGCCTCTACCCGAATCGATCGGGCTTGCGCCGGAATTCCTGTCTCTGCGATCACCTTCTTGAGGAAAGCCACTTTCTTGCCGACGGAATCAATCATCAGGACCCGGCCATCACGGTTTTTGTCCTTGAGTCCCAGAGCCAGAGCGACACCGGGAAAACCAGCCCCCGCGCCCAAATCAGCAAATCGAGACGAGTCGGCCGGGATATGGTTCCAGAGCTGATAACTATCGAGGGCATGGCGCTCCCAGAAATCCGCCAGGGTCGAGCGACCTACGAGATTGGTGTGAGCATTGGTTTCCTCGAGCAGGCGGCGCCACGTCTCGAACCCTTCGAGTGTTTCACGTGAAACACCGGTCGCTTTCGCAAATTCCTCTGCGGTCATGCGCTCGCCGCCTTCTGCTGACGTTTGAGATGGGCGAGAACAGCGGTCAGGGCACCGGGTGTCACACCCTCCACCCGCGCCGCCTGGCCGAGTGTAGAGGGACGTATGGCCTTGAGTTTTTCTTTCGCCTCGTTCGACAGCCCTCCGACCAGGTCATAATCAAAAGCCTCAGGAATTTTGACGGCCTCATCTCGGCGAAAGGCCGTAATGTCAGCCTGCTGACGATCCAGATAACCGGCATAAAGTGCATCGATCTCGACCTGCTCCCGGATTGTTCTGTCGAACTCTCCCAACTGGGGCCATATGGAAACCAGCTTTTCCCAATGAATGTCAGGATAGGCGAGCAAGTCGAACACATCCCGGCGCTTGCCATCCTGATTGACCACCAGCCCATGCCGGTTGGCCTCGGGAGGCGATAGCTGCAATGACCGGGCTTGCTCTCGCGCTTTCTGAAGAGCTGACTTCTTGTCGGCAAAGGCCGCGACTCGAACCTCATTGGCGAAACCACGATCAATTGCGATCTGTGTCAGTCGCTGATCGGCATTATCCGAGCGCAGCGTCAATCGGTACTCCGCGCGCGAGGTGAACATGCGATACGGCTCTGTGACGCCCCGCGTAATCAGGTCATCAATCATCACACCGATGTAGGCCTCAGACCGCGAGAGGATGAAACGCTCCCGACCTGTCGAGGCGAATGCGGCATTGAGACCCGCCATCAACCCCTGGGCAGCGGCCTCCTCATATCCCGTGGTGCCATTAATCTGGCCGGCCAGCCACAAGCCAGACACCTTGCGAACCTGCAGAGTCTCGTCCAACTCGCGCGGATCAACATAATCGTACTCGATCGCATAGCCGTAACGGACTACTTCGACATTCGCCAATCCAGGAATGGTCCGAAGAAACGCATCCTGCACCTCTTCCGGCAAGGAGGACGAAATACCATTCGGGTAAACCGTGTCATCATCGAGACCTTCCGGTTCCAGGAAAATCTGATGATTGGACCGGTCAGCGAAGCGGTGAACCTTGTCCTCGATAGATGGACAATACCGTGGACCCCGACCGGCAATCGCTCCGCTGTAAACCGCAGACTTGTCGATATTCGCCAGGATGATTGCGTGGGTTTCCTCTGTCGTGCGGGTTACAGCACAGCTGATCTGGGGAACGTCAATTTCATCCGTCAAGAAGGAGAAAGCCACCGGATCCGCATCCGCAGGCTGTTGTTCAAGATCCTCCCAGTCAATTGAAGACTTGCGCAAACGCGCCGGGGTTCCAGTCTTGAGCCGGCCCATTTCAAGCTTCAACCCATAAAGCCGGTCCGCCAGACCGATAGCTGGCGCTTCATCGACACGCCCCGCGGGAATTCGCTTTTCTCCAATATGGATGAGGCCCTTGAGAAAAGTGCCGGTCGTCAAGACAACGGCAGGGGCCGAAAACACAGTCCCATCCGCACCAACCACACCCGTCACCGCACCATCGGCCAGGACCAGGTCCTCGACGGCAGCAGCCCTGATATCCAGACCTTCGGTTTGGGCCAACTCCATCTGCATCGCTTCACGATAGAGCTTGCGATCGGACTGGGTGCGTGGGCCACGGACCGCCGGTCCCTTCGAACGATTGAGCAATCGGAACTGGATTCCCGATGCATCGGCTATACGGCCCATAATACCGTCCAGGGCATCGATCTCCCGCACCAGGTGGCCTTTGCCCAAACCACCAATCGCTGGATTGCAGGACATCTCACCGATGGTTTCCAGCTTGTGAGTAAGCAGAAGCGTCCTGGCTCCGGTACGCGCCGCTGCAGCCGCCGCCTCGCAACCGGCGTGACCGCCACCTATAATGATTACATCCCACGAACTCATCGCCACGCAGCCTGTTCCGCCATGAAAGAAAGGGCGCTTTACATAATGCGTCGATGCGTCGGAGTCGAGCGAGGCGGGTGGTGTTTCACGTGAAACATCGCGCCTGAGATATTACTTCCCAATACAGAATTGGGAGAAAACCCGATCCAATATGTCCTCAACATCAACACGACCCGTCAGGGCTTCTGTACAACGCACTGCCAAGCGGACATCTTCCCCGGCCAGTTCCGGAGCGTCAGCCAGTTTCAGGCGGGCCCGGATCAGGGAGTCAACCGCCTCCTCAACCGAGCGCCGATGCCGCAAACGTGAAAGCGCTGGCATTTCCTTCGCCGATAACCGGTCGACCACGATGTCCTCGATGCGCTTTTCCAGTTCCGAAACACCATCACCAGACTTGGCACTCAGGCCATACCCCTCACGCTCAGACCTTTTCTTCTCAACCAGGTCCATCTTGTTGAGAACCAAAAGGTCGCCATCCTGAAGCCTCTCCTGAAGGTCGAGCAATTCTTCATCTGAACGGGCATCCGCGACACCGATCCGCAAATCTGCCTCGACTGCCCGATCAAGCGCGCGCCGAACGCCCTCGGCCTCTACCGCATCAACTGCTTCACGCAGGCCAGCCGTATCGGATATCACGACCGGAAAGCCACCCATGACAATCCGCACCTCAACAATGTCGCGCGTGGTGCCGGGAATATCCGTGACGATAGCCGCATCACGTCGCGCTAGTTTGTTGAGGAGGGACGATTTGCCCGCATTCGGTGCGCCAATCAGAGCGATGGAAAAACCGTTCCGGATCCGCTCGCCCCGCCGACCGTCATCCAGATGCTCTCCCATTGAAGCGATCAACTCGGTCAGGGGAACATGCGCACGATGAGACAGGGCATCGGGTACGTCTTCCTCATCGGGAAAATCTATCTCGCCTTCAATCGATGCTAGCACCGAAATCAACTTGCTGCGCCAAGCCTCATAGAGTTGTTTCAACGCGCCCGACATTTGCGAAATCGCTTGCCGTCGCTGTGCGACGGTTTCAGCGTCAATCAGGTCGGCCAGGCCCTCTGCTTCGGTCAGATCCAGACGGCCATGTTCAAACGCGCGGCGGGTAAATTCCCCTGGTTGGGCAACCAGACAACCCAGTTCGTCCAGCGCGGACAACGCAGCCTCCACGACGGCCGGACCCCCATGAACCTGAAGCTCTGCGACATCCTCTCCCGTGAAACTCGCCGGCTTTTCGAAATAGAGTAACAACGCCTCATCGAAGATCTCACCGGCCTGATTGGAGAGTTTGCGAACGCTCGCAATACGCGCCTCCGGGCGGCGACCACGGGTCAACTTGTCCAGTACAAGACCCACCCGGTCGCCTGACAACCGTATCACCGCCACTCCGGATCGGCCGGGCGGAGTTGATAGGGCATAAATTGTTGTTTTCACGTTATTTCTACTTCGTGTTCGGATCTACACCCGTCTGGCGCATGAATGTCATGAACTGGTCGGTCATCTGTCCACCGAACGTCGTCCACTGACGCATCAACGCTTCCGGCTCCATGGACTCCATATTGGTTTCCATGCGTCGAACCATTTCCTCGGTCAGACGTTCATTAAGTTGGGTGACATCTGGGAGACCCAGAAAAGCTCGCGCTTCCTCGGGTGAACATTCAATATTGATATTAACCTTCATGACCACCTCAAAGCTTGTTATCTATCGCATCAAACGAAGGCTCGCGTGTCGGGTCAAGCCATGCGTTTCGAGGGTTTCAACAAACACCTCTCAACGCGCCCTTGTCGAATAAGCGGCCCAGCGCGTTTCTGGATAAATGTCTCAAACCAGCCGCGCCATCAAGATCCGCACATGAAAGCCTGTTACCTCACGCGCCATCACCTTTCTGTATCAACCTCTGTCCAAGCCCTTGCAGATCCGCCAAATATGTTAGAGTGGGTTTGCTCGGGCCAGGTACGGAAATGATCTGAAGGGACGTATCGTGGCGATTTTTGATTCAACCCTGCAACCGCATCTGCCGCGACTGCGAGCGGACCGCACCCTAGTGCTTTCGACGGTAAGTATATGGGTTATCATCGTTTTTCTCTTTTCTCTGTCCGCCTATATAGACGGGCAAAGAATGGGCGACCCGCGCCCATACTGGATCTTCCTGCGCAACTGGGCCATTGGCTTCACCCCATGGCTTTTCATGATGCCCATCGTGTTCCTTTACGGTGCCCGGGACATCAACAAGGCGATCGTGCCAAGCATTGTTACAGCGCTGACTGCAACAGCGATCGCCCTGCCCGTTTCCGGCCTGTTCAATGCCTTCGCCTTTGCAGCTCTGAACGATACGACACCAATGGCCGTACTCCAGTCCTATCGCGTCCAGGACTGGGTGTGGGACGCCTTGCTGTTGATCTTCAATTATCTGGCCGGCCGACAAATGAGGCCGAGGCCGGACGCAGCCCCGGAATCACCTGAACAGGAGCCGGCAATCGCGGTCAAATCAACTACTGGCGTGGAATTTGTCCCGGTCAAACAAATCCAGGGCGCCACCGCTCAAGGCAATTATATTGCTCTGTTGATGGATAATCGGGAAGTATTGCACCGTGCGACGATGGCCAGTCTCGCGGACAAGCTCTCCAATGCCGGGTTTGTCCGGGTACACCGCTCGCATCTGATCAATCCCAATCTGGTCACCGGCGCCAAGGCACGCGGCGACCGGATCCGGGAGGTTCAGCTCAACAATGGAAGCCGCATACCCGTTTCTGACCGCTATATGGATGAAGCCTATCGTGCTCTTTCAGGCCGGATTCTGGACTAGTCCGCACTGGCCTTTTTCCACGCATCTCGCGAAGTAATGCGACGGAAATACGCCTTCACACTGTCAGGCGCGTCACCAAATTGTCGGATGATCTTGAGCAGATAGAGCATATAACCCACCGAGATATCAGCGGCGGTGAAACGGTCAGCGACTAGATAAGTGTCATGAGCGATCCCGCTTTGCTCGAGCGCTTTGAGATGTTTGTCCGTCTCATCTTTCGCCCAGGCCGCTATTCCAACATTGCGATGTTCTTCGGGCAACAAGGCTGTATGGGCCAGCAACATGGTGACAGGCAAAGTCATCCCGCCTTCGCCAAAATGCATCCATTGCAGGAAACGCCCGTAATCCGTTTCGCCTGGCCGGACCTCGAATTCGCTGGGTCCAAAATTGGCGAGTATATACTGCATGATCGCTACACTCTCGAACATGGTGGTATCGCCATGTTCCAGCGCCGGAATCTTCGCCAGCGGATGCAGTTCAAGATAGGCTGAAGTTTCTTCTGGTGTCGCGCGGTAAGGCGCCTGTGCCAGGGTGTGCGGAACACCCATTTCTTCCAACAACCAACGACACCGGATAGAGCGTGTGCGTGGTGCATGATGAAGAATTAGCTTTGCCTGGGTCGTTTCGTTCATCTGTCTCCCCATTATTGGTTGGGTATCAAAAAAGCCAACCCTGACCCAAAGCAGAAGTACAACAAGCCGCATGGAAACTATGCGGCTCTTTTTTCAGCTTTTAATCGACCGTCTAAGTATTCATCGAGTCGAAGAACTCATCATTGGTTTTTGTCTGACGAAGTTTGTCGAGCAGGAACTCAATCGCGTCCTGGGCACCCATCGGGTTGAGAATGCGGCGCAGGATATACATTTTCTGTAGGTGATTGCGGTCAACCAGAAGCTCTTCCTTACGCGTGCCCGACTTGAGAATATCAATGGCCGGGAAGACACGTTTGTCAGCGACCTTGCGGTCGAGCACAACCTCGGAGTTACCTGTACCCTTGAATTCTTCGAAGATGACTTCATCCATCTTGGAACCGGTTTCGACCAGGGCCGTGGCAATAATCGTCAATGATCCGCCATTCTCGATATTTCGGGCAGCACCAAAGAAACGTTTGGGACGCTGCAGGGCATTGGCATCAACACCACCTGTGAGAACCTTACCCGAGCTGGGCACAACCGTATTGTAGGCTCGTCCAAGACGCGTGATGGAATCGAGCAGGATCACTACATCTCGGCCGTGTTCGACAAGGCGCTTTGCTTTTTCGATAACCATTTCAGCGACCTGGACGTGGCGTGTGGCGGGTTCATCAAAGGTCGAAGAAATAACCTCGCCTTTCACCGTACGCTGCATGTCGGTGACTTCCTCCGGGCGCTCATCAATGAGCAGCACCATGAGATAGCTTTCCGGGTGGTTGCTTTCTATCGCATGAGCGATGTTCTGCAACAAAACTGTCTTACCAGTCCGCGGCGGCGCGACTATCAGACCACGCTGGCCCTTGCCCAGCGGCGCAACGATATCAATGACACGGCCCGAACGATCCTTGATCGTCGGATCCACCGTCTCCATGACAAAACGACTCTCGGGATAAAGCGGTGTCAGATTGTCAAAGTGAACTTTGTGTCGAGCGCGTTCCGGTTCCTCGAAATTAATGGAGCTGACCTTGAGAAGCGCAAAATACCGTTCACCGTCGCGAGGGCTGCGTATTTCTCCGGCTACCGTATCCCCGGTTCGCAGACCAAATTTACGGATCTGTGTCGGCGAGACATAAATATCATCTGGACCGGCAAGATAGTTCGACTCCGGAGATCGCAGAAAACCGAAACCGTCCTGCAAGACCTCCAGCACTCCACCGCCGTGAATTTCCACGCCGCATTCTGCCAAGGCCTTGAGGATTGCGAACATCATGCCCTGCTTGCGCAGCGAGGACGCGTTCTCGATTTCCAGAGCTTCCGCGAACTCAAGAAGCTCGGTTGGCTTTTTCTCCTTCAAGTCCTGCAGCGTCATGTGTTCGAGGCCAGCAAGGGATTCAGGCAGAGTGATTTCTTCGGTCATGATGGATCTTCACAAGGAAATTCGAGTCCAGCTCCGGTCGGAGTTGGTTCAATCGAAGCAAGAAAGGTGCCGGAAACGCCTAAACACCCGAATTGGTCAGGAATTGACGCTGAGATCGCGGATCGATGCTCAAACTGTCAATGAAAGGAAGGTCTCGATACGAGTCCCAATCTGCTTGCCATGCCTAGACTGAGGGGTCAAGCACTGCCCGGTTGTGATCCTGTTATTTCAAGGCCACGACAGCAATGAACACAATGAGGATCGCCAACACAAAGGGGATTTCGTTGAGAACGCGATAACGGCGGTGGTCCCAGTCATTTGTGCCAGATTCGAACTTTTTAAAGCGAGCAGCAAAGACGTGATGAACACCTGTCATCGCTGAGATCAGCACGAATTTGGCCAGCCAGGCCCAGCCTAGAAAGATTTCCCATCCGCCAGCACGTTCCGCATTGGACCAGACAAGAAGGGCACCAAATATCCAGCTCGCAACCATGGCTGGATTCATGATGAGTTTCAGAAGCCGGCGTTCCTGCAAGCGCGCGGTCTGATCATATTCACCACCCAGCTCAGCTTGAGCGTGATAGACATACAGGCGTGGCAAATAGAGAAGACCAGCCATCCAGGCAATTACCGCCAGAATGTGTAACGCTCTCAGCCAGTCATAGACAGCAAGGATCATGCGTTCCCAGTATCCATTATCGCGCACCGGCATTTGCCGAAACCAAGCGGACATATACGGGAGAGCGTGTCGGGCGCCAAGCCGGCTGACTTGATCAGGCGTGTATCAACCATATCCGCGAGTGATTTGATAAATTCCGGCTGTGTACCAAGCGCTGGCACTCGCACATATGTAGGAACACCATTCTCGGTTGCAAGTTCTTCATATTCCTCATCGAGTTCGACAAGGGTCTCGATATGCTCCGACACAAAGGCTATCGGTGTCAGGACAATACCCTTGCAGGCCTTTCCGGCCCGCTCAATCGCATCGTCGGTGGACGGTCCGATCCATTCCAGCGGTCCCACCCGGCTCTGATAGCAGATCTCGTGGTCAGTGATCTCCGGCATTTTAGCGACGACAGCGGCAACCGTCTGTTCGACCTGCCACTGATAGGGATCACCCCGATCAACAATCTTCTTGGGCAAGCCATGAGCGGAGAAAAGCACCCGCGTATTGTCCAGATCCTCGACTTTCAACAAAGTCTTTCGCAACAGTGCGACATGAGCATCAACAAAAGCGTCTTCGGTCGGATAACAGCAGATCGTTTCGGCTTGCGGACCATTGGCCGTTTTCCAGGCATCGAGTGAAGATGCTGTCGTGGTCGTCGAAAACTGCGGATAGAGCGGCAACAAGATAACCTTATCCGGCTGCCACGCTTCAACTTCACGTGCCACGTCTTCCGTGAACGGATGCCAATAGCGCATCGCTGGCCAGATTTTCACATCCAGATCAGGATGACGCGATCGCAATTCAGCTTCGAGCGCATCAAGCTGTTTTTTCGTTTCCGGCACCAATGGGGAACCACCACCCATCTTCGCATAGTTTTCCCGGGCAGATTTCGCTCTGGTGGTGGATATCAGCCATGCGAGCAGTTCCCGGATCGGTCCCGGCGCCTGGATGATCGCCGGGTCGCGAAACAGATTGCGCAGGAAAGGACGAACCGCTTCGGGTTTGTCAGGTCCACCGAGATTAAACGCCGCAATTGCTAATTTCATGAAATCCCGCCTGGCGGTTACCGGTCACGAACGAACCGGATGAGCTGTTCAACATGGGCCACCGGCACATCAGGTGTAATCCCGTGGCCAAGGTTGAAGATATGGGGCCGGCCAGACCAAGCGTCCACAAGTCGAACCACCTCGGCCTTGAGAACATCGCCTCCGGTTCGTAATACCGCCGGATCAAGATGCCCCTGAACCGGTAGGCCCTTGGGCAAATTCTCATCCATCCATCCGGGATCAACCGACGTATCAAGCGCCAATGCCGTCACACCGGTTTCACGAGCATATTTTGGATAAAGTGTTCCAGCACCCCGCGGAAAGCCGATAATCGGTAGATCTATTTCCTGGGCGCGAATTCGATCAACAATACGTTTTGTCGGACGGATGATCACGCGATCAAACAGCGGTTCCGGAAGCCCTTCCGCCCAGCTGTCAAAGATCTTCAGAACTTCAGCGCCCGCACGGGCCTGCATGACCAGGTAATCCGCGGTGGCATCCGCGATGATATCCATCATCGCATCAAACGCCTCCGCCTGGTCATAGGCGGCGACACGTGTCTTGAAACGGTCCTTGGAACCGCCACCCTCGACCATATAGGTCGCAACTGTCCAGGGCGCGCCGGCAAAACCGATGAGCGTTGTCTCTGGCGGCAGCTCAGTCTTGGTCAGACGAAGGGTTTCACCAATCGATGCGAGGACGCTGTCATCACGCTTGTCAGCCAGCTCCTGGTAATTTGACACATCAAACGGATCCAGCTTGGGGCCTTCACCCGTCACAAACCAGACCCGACGTCCCAGGGCGATGGGGATCAGCAAAATGTCCGCGAACATGATCGCTGCATCGAAACCGAACCGTCTGATCGGTTGCAATGTGACCTCGGCAGCAAGATCCGGAGAAAAACAGAAATCAATAAAGTCCTTCGCCCGCGACCGGACTTCTCGGTATTCAGCCAGATATCGCCCGGCTTGGCGCATCATCCAGATCGGGGGCGGCGAGAGTGTCTCACCCTTCAGGACGGAGAGGATCGGTTTTGAAACAGCATCGGTCATACCGATTGCTTTATGGTGCTCCGTCCACAGGTTCAATGCGGCGTTTTCACTTCCGCTTTAATTATGAATCTAATGAGTCGTAGTTGTTGTGCTGTGAGTTTCGGGGGTATCTCATTTATCCGCAGTCTGAGAGATCTGAAGGGTATTTCATAAGTGGGAATCACGAGAAATATTTGGTTTGGGGAAAGAAAAAATACCCCCTTAAATTCAGCATATAGAGCTATTTTCGAATGTTGATAAACTAATCAAAAACTGTTGCTAAATTATCCCCGGAAATTTCATTCACAGGCTTTTCAACATTGATGATGACTGTGGACAAAATTGTGAAATTATCGGGGTATGACCGGGTATT
>CBFHQE010000002.1:0-69110 GCA_965657935.1 Maricaulis sp.
GCTCTGACCGAGGACAGCCCTCGCCTGCGATACGCCGTCGTGCCGCAACGTTTTGCCAATTGGAGCCTGCCCAAACTCCTGCCTGGAAAATGGCTCGATCGAATGATCGCCAAGCGCACAGGCATTGTCGAAGACTAGGGCGCTATGGCTTTCGCCCGGAAACACACTAGCTTGCCCGCAAAGGGAGAACGCCATGTCCAAACAGCCCAGAACCGCCGTCGTCACCGGAGCTTCAACCGGGATCGGCTTTGCCTGCGTTGAAAAGCTGACCGGTCAGGGCTGGCAGGTTTTTGCCGCCGTGCGCAAGGATGAGGACGCCAAGCTACTGACCGACGCCTTTGGCGACAAGGTCACGCCGTTGATGATGGATGTCACCGACCAGACCGCGATCGATGCCGCGGCAGCTCAGGTCCGCGACGCGCTCGGTGGCCGGACATTGAACGGGCTGGTCAATAATGCCGGTGTCGCGGTCGCCGGACCTTTGCTGGAATTGCCCATCGAGGATTTCGAGCGCCAGATGGCCATCAATGTGACGGGCCAGGTTCGTGTGACCCAGGCTTTCGGCCCCTTGCTGGGAGCGGACCTGTCGCTTGAGGGACCGCCGGGTCGCATCGTCATGATGTCATCCATGGCTGGCGAGATGGGGGCGCCGTTCCTGGCGCCTTATGCCGCCTCCAAACATGCGCTTGAAGGTCTGTCCAAGTCACTGCGACGCGAGCTGAATGTGTTTGGAATCCAGGTCGTGGTTCTCGGACCGGGTGCGGTGGCAACACCCATCTGGGCCAAGTCGGACGAGGTGGATGTCTCGGCCTATGAGAACTCTGTATTCCATGATGCGCTCGTTCGACTGCGCAATTACATGTCCAAGTCCGGACCGGAAGGTTTCCCGCCGTCCAAGATCGCCGACCGGGTCTATCGCGCCTTTACCGATACCAAGCCGCGTTTCCGTTATGCAATCGTGCCGCAGCGTTTCATGAACTGGTCGCTGCCGCGTTTGCTTCCAGCGCGCAAAGTTGACGAGATTGTTACCAAAAGATTGGGACTGCAGCGGATTCGCGACTGAACAATTCCCCTGTGCGCGCGTTCTGAATAGTGATGACTGACCTTCGGAGTGTTGGGAGGACAGGGATGTCACTTTTATTGGCGAGCAGCGCGGCTGCTCTTTCGATGGCTATGCAGAGCGTATCACCGGTTCATTATCACGTTGATATCGAGTCACAATCCGAAGGCCCTGCGCTTGTTCGTGTTGCGGTCGAGTTTGTCGGGGACACGGATGGCGAGACGCGAATTGCGTTGCCCAATTCCTGGGGTGGCGAAACCGAATTGTGGAAAGGCCTGACAGCACTTTCAGTGCGCGGGCAGAACGCAACGATTATCGAGACTGAAACGCCGGACCAGCTGATCATCCGTCACGCCCCGGGCGCCGAGGTCACCTTCGCCTATGATGTTATCCAGGACTGGGAGGGTATTCCGACGGCGGGTCAGGGCAATGATTACAGGCCTGTGCTTCAGCCGGAATATGTGCACCTCATTGGCGACACTTGGGTGGTCGACGTCGAAGTAGGGTTTGACGCGCCGCTGACCGTATCGGTCAATGCACCCGCGGACTGGCAACTGGCGACGGATCTGACCCACGCCGAAACCTTTACGCCGGAAACCCTGCACGCCAGCATTCTCGTCGCGGGTGATTTCAGAGTGCATGAGCGGATCATCGATGGCGTCTCCGTACGTGTGGCCATGCGCGGGCAATACACCTTCTCCGATGTCATGTTTGTCGACATGCTGCGTTCAGCCATGCAAGCCAATCACGGATACTGGCAGGGCGGAGCCCAGCCTTATCTGGTGACGTTGCTGTCGCTGGACTCTGCTCCGGACTGGGTGAGCATGGGTGGGACCAATCTGGGCGACTCCTTCGCTTTCTTCGTGACCTCCGGCGCGGAAACCGGTTTCATGGTCAATCTCCTGGGGCATGAGCATAATCACAGCTGGGTGCCCGGTCAGCTCGGTGGCTCATATCGGGGCATGGAGGAGCCGGCCGGGTACTGGTTCTCCGAAGGCATGACAGAGTTTGCGACCTTCCGGGCCGGTGTGAAGGGCGGGTTGTGGGATGCCGCGGCATCGGTCGCGCAGTGGAATGGAGCTCTGACCGAGCTTGCCCAATCGCCGCTGGTGAATGCGCCCAACAATGTGATCCGAGATGCCTTCTGGTCTGACCCCAACGCGCAACGTCTGCCCTATACGCGCGGTGCGGTTTTCGGTGCGCTGGTTGATTATCAGATCCGCGAAGGCACCAATGGTGCCCAGGACCTGGACGATGTGCTCCAGCACATGCTGGCGACGGGAGACGAACACGAGATCGCTGCCGAGGCGTTCATAGGGGAAGTCCTTGAGCAGACCGGCGTCGACGTTCGTGACCTCTATGAAACGCATATCCTTGCCGGGTTGCCGATGGTGCTGCCCGCGGACACGTTTGGCGCCTGTGGCCAGATGGTCGGCGAGGAGCGCCCGGTTTACGAGCTCGGGCTGGAGCTGGCGAATGATGAGCTGGGACGGCTCGTGATCGTCAGTGTTGTCGAGGGAAGTGCCGCCGAGGCGGCCGGTTTCCAGGCCGGTATGGTCATCGGTGGACTGCTCGAGGGTGCGGACGGAGACGGTAGCCGGGACATGGTCCTGCGGGTGGAGCTGGATGGCGCCGAGAGCGAGATCCGTTTCCGTCCGACCAACGGACAGACATCGCTGCTCCAAGAGATCGTCGTGCCCGAGGATGTCGACTGGCAAGCTTGCCACGCGGTTCTCGCCGGACTTTGATCCGGGCCAGGAGTGGGGTGGTCTTCTTTGATCTGCCCCACACCACACTGTGATCGCAATCCGGTTTGATTTTTGCCGCGATAGACGAAATACTCCGCCTTGCGGCGCAAGTTCAGGATACTAAACAATCATGTCCTTGATGATTGCGAGCAGCGCCGCTGCTCTGGCTCTGGCGTTGCAGGGCACGCCGCAGGCTCACTACCAACTCTCCATTGAAGATGCGCCGGACGGACGCCCCCATGTAACCGTGGAGCTTCGCTTCGATGGCGAAACGGATGGCTCGACCCGGTTGCATCTTCCCGATGAATGGGGCGGAGAGCCCGAGCTCTGGAACGGAATACGCGGGCTGAGTGTCGAGGGTGCGGAGATCAGCCCGGGCGATGAGCCATTTGTGCGCGTTCTCTCGCATGCGCCCGGCGCTGAGCTGGTTGTGCGCTATCAGCTCGTCCAGGACCGGGAGGGCACGCCGAGTTACGACCAGAGTAATTACCGGCCGATCCTGCAACCGGGTTACCTCAACATGATCGGCTATGCCTGGGTGGTCGAGCCAGATCCCGAAGTCGAGCGGGAGATCAGTTTCGAGGTGCAAACACATGCTCTCTGGGCGTTTGGTTCGGATCTCGAACACGGCATTTCCACGATGGAAGATCTGACGCGCAGCGTTCTGGTGGCCGGTGACTTCAGGGTTCTTGAAACCGAGATCGACGGCGAGGCGATACGCATAGGCGTTCGTGGGGAGAACTGGCCCTTTGCGGATGAAGAGTTCGCCGAAGAGGTCGGCCAGGTCGTTGCGGCCAGCCACCAGTACTGGGGAACTCCGACAGAGCCGTACTTTGTCTCGATGATTCCGGTTGAGGCGCCGGCAAACTCGCAGAGCTTGGGCGGGACTAATCTGGGTGACAGTTTTGCGTTTTTTGCCACGTCGAACATGGATCGCGACATTCTGCGGGAAATCCTGGTGCACGAGTATTCCCACAACTGGATGCCGTCGCGCCTGGGAGGCGGCATTGAAGGCGAGCAGGAGCCAGCGGGTTACTGGCTCTCTGAAGGCTTCAACGACTATCTGACACAGCGTATCGGCGTGCTTGGTCACGTGTGGACCGCTGAATGGTCAATCGGTTCCTGGAATGAGAAGCTGCAGGAATACTGGACCTCGCCCGTCTATGCGGAGCCGAATTCGACCATCGTCACCAATTTCTGGGCGAACCGTAATTACCAGCGCCTGCCCTATCTGCGCGGCATGATGTTCGCGGCCCTGGTGGAGCATCGCATTCGCGAGGCGACAAACGGTCAGCGTGATCTGGATGATGTCTTCCGCCTGATGCTGGACAATGAGGCGCATGACCACGCCATCGCCGCTTTCCTGCCCTTGGTGGCGACCGTATCCGGCCTGGATCTCAGTGATGAATTCCGGCGTCACATTATCGAGGGACAGCCGGTTGAGATACCTGCGGGAGCGTTTGGCGCGTGCGGGGAAGTCGTTTCGTTTGAGCAGCCGGTCTTTGTCTACGGTATCACCTGGGCGGACCGGAATGATGACGGCGATCAATTTCTGGAGAGTGTCGAGCCCGGGTCCAATGCCGAAGCAGCCGGGTTCCGGCCCGGCATGAAATTCCTCGAGCGGGTGGGTGGCGCCTATGGTGATGCCAGCCAGGAAACCGTGTTCCGCGTCGAAGATAATGGTGAGGTCCGCGATATCGGTTATTGGCCGACCAATGGTGAGACGTTCCCGCTGCAGCAGATCGAGGTCGCAGAGAATGTCGACTGGCAGGCCTGTCACGCGGTGCTGGCCGGGCAATAACGAGAAGACCTCTTGCCCTTCCCGGCCAGTTCGCGCCAGTCTGCGCGTAATTGGATCCAGAGGGAGGGGCGAGATGTCTGGAAAATCAATCTGGCTTGTAAACGCGGCAATGGCTCTGGTTCTGGCGGCCTGTGCTCCGACGGCCGAGACCACCGGGGCTGCGCCCGAACAAGCGGCCGGGCCGGAAACGGCGAGCGTTGAGCCGGTCGCCTCTCCGGAAGAGGCGAACAGCGCGGCGAGTGTCGCCTTCAACCAGCTTGTCACTGACTATGAAACACACCAGGAAGCCAATTCGAACGCGCGGCGCGGCCGGGACGGTGATCTGGAGGCCCTGGCGTCCTGGGATGATATCTCTGCGGATGCCCAGGCGAATGACAATGCGGCGGATGTCGCCTTTCTCGAGCGCCTGGACGCGATTGATGCCAGCCAGCTGACCTCGTCTGAACAGGTCAGTCACGCGGTACTGGACTACATCCTGCGCTTTTCTGTCGAGCTCTCACAGTACAATACCAGCCGCATCCCTTTTCTGTCGGACAGTGGTTTCTTCTTCACCCCCTCTTATGCGGCTGCGTCGACACGCCCGCGCACCATCGAGGAAGGCGAGGCCTGGATTCGGCGGGTCGAGGGCATTGATGGCTATTTCAGCCAGAATCTCGACTGGATGACACAAGGTCTCAATGAGGGCTTCACCCAGCCTCGCATCATTGTCGAGGGTGCGATCTCGCAGCTCGAAGGCTTGTTGGCCGACGAGGTGCTGGAAGGCGTTCTGATCCTGCCGATCGAGAATATGTCCCCGGCACTGGATGAGGGCGAACGCGAACGCCTGCGGAGTGAGGCTGAGACAGCGATCCGTGATCATGCCATTCCCGCCTATCAGCGCGTTCTGGATTTTTTCAACGACCAGTACATGACGGGCTCTCGTGACAGCATTGGCATTTCCGAAGTGCCCGGTGGTCGCGAGTATTACCAGTCGCTGGTGCGCTATCACACGACGCTGGATACTTCGCCGGAAGAGGTGCACCAGCGCGGTCTGTCCGAAGTCGCACGCATCCGTGCCGAGATGGAAGCGGTGATCGCCGAGACCGGGTTCGAGGGCACGTTCGCCGAATTCCTGGAGTTCCTGCGCACGGACCCGCAATTCTATGCCCAGACCGAGGAAGAATTGCTGATGCACGCCGCCTGGATTTCCAAGCGTGCGGATGATGCGATGCCGGCCTTTTTCGGGCATTTGCCGCGGCTGCCGTATGGCGTGCGCCCGGTGCCGCCAAGCATGGCGCCGACCTATACCACTGGACGCTACTGGCCAGGCGACAGTGAAACCGGCGTGGCGGGAGGTTATATGGTCAACACCTATAATCTTTCCCAGCGTCCGCTTTACGTTCTGCCGGCGCTAAGCGTGCACGAGGCTGTACCCGGCCACCACCACCAGATCGCCATCGCCCAGGAATTGGAGAATGTCCCGGACTTTCGCCGCGACACCTACATCACCGCCTTTGGCGAGGGTTGGGGGCTTTATACAGAGAACCTGGCGATTGATATGGGCCTGTATCGGACGCCCTATGAGAATTTTGGTCGCCTGACCTATGAGATGTGGCGCGCCTGCCGCCTCGTGGTGGACACCGGCATGCATTACATGGGCTGGACGCGAGACCAGGCCGAGGCCTGTCTGCTCGAGAACTCCGCCCTCGCGCCACACAATGTGCGCACCGAGGTGCTGCGTTACATCGCCTGGCCGGGTCAGGCTCTGGCTTACAAGACTGGCGAACTCTTGATGCGCGATCTGCGCGCAGAGGCCGAGGAGCGGCTGGGTTCGAGTTTCGATATTCGCGCCTTCCACGACAGGCTGCTGGAGGATGGTTCCATGCCGCTCTCCGCACTGGAAGCGAAAATGCGGAACTGGATCGATGAACAGGAAGCGGCCATCGAATAGGCCGCGCTGGCCTGCCTCGCCGGCCGTGGCAGAAGCACAATATTCGTTTCCAAGACGCGGGTTGTGTGTTCATAAGGCATAAAAAAGGGCGGCCTCGAGGCCGCCCTTTTCTGTTTTCTGTTTGCGTTCGCCTAGTACTGGCGGCGCAGCGTCACACCGATGGTGCGCGGCTGATTTGTGCGGAAGGAGAGGCGAGCCCGGCCACCGCGCTCGCGGTCAAAGGACAGGTTCGCATTCTCGTCCATCACATTGTCGACGAAGGCTGTCAGCTGGGTGTTGCCCCAGTCGATGCCGGCTGACAGATAGCCAATGCCGTACGGGTCCAGTTCCAGGTCGACCCAATTGCTCTCATTGCCAGAGGCGCCGCCAAACGGCAGGCCGGAGAAGAACTGGCCGGCGCCCGTTTCCTGATCGCTTGGTTGCGTGTAGCTGTCACCAACATGCTGGTAGGCAGCGGTCAGGAAGCCTTCAGCACCAGAACCGGCCCAGCTTGCGTCATAGGTATAAACGGCGCTGACCGACATGGTTAGCTCAGGTGTCGAGGCCAGACGGTTGCCTTCACGAATGCCCGCAAGAACCGTGTTCGTACCGTCGACGACGGTGGAGTCGAACTCAGATCTGACGTAGGTGCCGGCAAAGGCGACAAAGAGATTGTCAGTCAGCTGGTTGGAGAATTCCAGTTCCAGGCCGCCTGCATGTGCTTCTTCAACATTGAAGCTGACGCGCGAGGAGCAGGATCCCGCATCCAGCGTGACCTGCAGGTTCTCGATGTCGTTGTGGAAGACTGCGGCGTTCATGGTCCAGCCATTGGCCTGACCCTTGATGCCGGCCTCATAGTTCCACGACGTTTCATCATCATAGTCCTGGAAGCCACCAAAGATCGCCTCGTCCGATGCAGAACACAGGGTGGAGTTCAGCGGGTCGTTGACACCGCCGAGACGGAAGCCCTGGGCCGCCTGCACGTTGAAGGTGAACGTGTCATTCAGGTCATGACTGAAGATGAAACGGGTGTTCAAGCCATCCGACGCCGTGGCGTCCTGAACGTTGGAGAAGCCGGAAGAGAACAGGCCACCCTGGGAGATGGTGCGGTTCTCCTCGAAGTCATACCAGCGACCACCGAAGGTAACACGTGTCCGGTCCGACGCATGCCAGGTCGCTTCACCGAAGATTGCGAACTGGTCGATATTGTAGTCGAGATCTGCACTGTAGGGGCTGTTGGCCGGGAAGCCGTTCAGCGTGCCAGCAGCGGTGCCTGCGCCAAGCGCTGCATCGGTCGCAGCATCATATCCCGGAGTGGGGAGGCGCTGTTTGTAGTTGCGCTCGACGTCGGAGTAGAAGCCGCCGACGATCCAGTCGAAATCACCATCACCGGTGGAGGCGAGGCGAAGTTCCTGGGTGAACTGACTCAGATCCGTGGTGTCACGCAGGTTGGACGGTAGCAACACGGCTGCGTCGGCATACCCAAGGTCTACAGAGACTGAACCCGTCAGCGCGGATGCATCACGGCTGACCAGGATGGAGCGATCCATGAAGCTGGTCACCGAGGTGAGGGTGAAGCCGTCATAGTCAACTTCAACCGTGAGGTCGGCGAGCATGGTCTCGTCTTCGAAACCTTCTTCCAGCAGCAGGTATTGCTCACGTGGGCCCATGGTGATGGCCGGACGTGTGGTGGTGTGCGGATTGGCGAACAGGTTGAAACGTTCCTGGCGATTGAAGCCGTCCGTTTCGATTTCCTGGTAGACAATGCGCGGAGTGACACGAACATTGTCGTTCACATCCATTGCGAGTGCGGCACGGATACCTGTGCGGCTGCCGCCATTCACGTCCTCGGTGCGCGAACCGCCTTCGCCGAGCGCATCGATGAAGCCGGCATAATCGGTGTGATATGCGGCGATGCGAAGTGCTGCCGTCTCACCGATCGGGAAGTTGACCATGCCCTTGAGATGGCCACCGATCTCGCCGTCCTCGACACTATTCACCTCGAACTCGGCTTCCGCCTCGTACTCGCCGATGGTCGGCTGGTTGGTGATATAGCGAATGGTGCCGCCGATCGAGCCGGAACCAAACAGCGTGCCTTGTGGGCCACGCAGTGTTTCGACACGGTTCAGGTCGTAAAGATCGAAGTCGGGTGTGAACAGTGACAACGAGATCACGGACTCGTCGAGATAGACACCAACCTGCTCCTTCACGCCCGGCTGGTCGCGGACGATCTGTCCGGCGGAAACACCGCGAATGGAGACCTGGCTCTGACCAGGGCCCAGATTCTGGATGTTCAGACCGGCGACATTGCGGGCAATGTCTTCAATTGAGCCAGCGCCAGTATTGCGGATGTCTTCCGCCGTCTGCGCATTGATCGAGAACGGGACCTCTTGCAGCGATTGCTCGCGTTTGGTCGCCGTTACCACGATTACTTCGGTGTCTTGAGCAAGCGTGGGTGCTGCTAAAGAAGCCGCAAATACAACTGCGAGAGCAGTTGAAGCGAGCACTCCAGACTGTTTCATTTTATCTCTCCCCGGGGATTTTTGTTGGAATGATTCTAAACTGCCACAAGGCATAGGGGTATTCGAGCATATTTCGTGTCTAAGGGAATATTATTATGCTCTTTTTCCCTCACCGTTGCACGTACACCACACCGCTTGACATTCCGGCGGCCAGAACCCTTATCCAGCATCGATGAGTGATTACGATAACAATCCTGCCGCCTCGGGCGCGGACCGGCCATCAGAACGAAAGCCGGACTCCAAGCCGGGGTTGGATATCATGACTTTTGGCTGTCGTCTCAACGGCTGGGAGAGCGAGGTCATGCGCAAACATGCGCAAGACGCAGGCCTTTCCAATGCGATCCTGGTGAATACCTGTGCGGTCACAAACGAAGCCGTGCGCCAGGCCCGCCAACAGATCCGACGTGCGCGCCGCGAGAACCCCGAAGCAAAGATCATCGTCACAGGTTGTGCTGCCCAGGTTGATCCCGACATGTTTGCGGAAATGCCGGAAGTTGATCGGGTCGTCGGCAATGACGAGAAGCTCAAGGCGGAGACGTTCAAGCCGGACGTCTTGCTGGGCGGCACCGAGAAAGTGCGCGTCAACGATATCATGAGTGTCCGCGAAACCGCCGGACATCTGGTCGAGGGAATGGAAGGTCGCGCGCGCGCCTATGTCCAGGTGCAGAATGGCTGCGACCATCGCTGTACCTTCTGCATCATCCCTTTTGGACGCGGCAATTCCCGTTCGGTGCCCGCCGGCGAGGTGGTGGACCAGATCAAGACGCTCGTTGACAAGGGCCACAGCGAAGTTGTGCTGACGGGTGTTGATCTGACCTCCTGGGGGGGAGACCTGCCCGCGACGCCGCAGCTGGGGCGTCTGGTCCAGGCGATCCTCAAACAGGTGCCGGACCTGCCGCGACTGCGCCTCTCCTCCATTGACGCCATCGAGATCGATGAACCCCTGTTCGAGGCCATTACGGGCGAACAGCGTGTCGCGCCCTATCTGCATCTTTCGCTGCAGGCCGGAGATGACATGATCCTCAAGCGCATGAAGCGGCGTCATCTTCGTGATGACGCGATCGCCTTGTGTTCACGTTTGAAGGCAGCGCGCCCCGAAATTGCCTTTGGCGCGGATCTGATCGCCGGGTTCCCGACCGAGACCGAAGCGATGTTCGAGAACTCCCTCAAACTTGTCGATGAATGCCAGCTGGCCTATCTGCACGTCTTCCCGTTTTCACCCCGCCCGGGAACGCCGGCGGCGCGCATGCCGCAGCTTGACCGCGCTGTGATCAAGGAGCGCGCTTCGCGTCTGCGGGCGAAGGCGCAAGAGGCGTTGAATCGTCATCTCGACAGCATGGTCGGCCGAGTTGATGCGGCTCTGGTCGAAAAGCCGGGTTTTGCCCGGGCGGGAAATTTTGCCAGCATTCGCTATCCGGCCGACAGTGCACCGCGGCCCGGCGCGCTTGTGAATATCGAGGTTTCGGGTCATGACGGGCGTGAATTGCAGGGGAAACTCGTCGAATGAGTGAGAAAAAGCCGGGCTTCTTTTCCCGACTTGCTGCGGGGCTGAAACGCACCTCGTCCAAACTGGGCGAATCCGTCACTGCGATCTTCACCAAGCGCAAGCTGGACAATGAGGCCATCGAGGAGCTGGAAGACACGCTCATCGCCGCGGATCTCGGCGCTGCTGCAGCCATGCGCGTGACCGAGCGTCTGGCCAAGGACCGTTTCGACAAGGAAGTCAGCGACGAGGAGGTCCGCGAGGTTTTGGCCTCCGTTGTTGCAGAAACGCTGGAACCCCTGGAAACGCCACTCGACCTTACCGGCAGCTCGCCGCGTGTGGTGCTGTTTGTCGGCGTCAACGGCTCCGGCAAGACGACGACGCTCGGCAAGATCGCCGTCAAACTCAAGCGCGACGGCCGCAATCCTGTGCTGGCAGCGGGTGATACTTTCCGTGCGGCAGCCATCGAACAGGTCTCTGTCTGGGGCGAACGAGCCAAGGCACCTGTCATCAAGCGCGAAATCGGCGCCGATGCAGCGGGGCTGGCCTATGATGCGCTGGAGGAAGCCGAGCGCGGTGGACATGATGTGGTACTGATCGACACGGCCGGACGGCTTCAGAACAAGTCCGAGCTGATGGAAGAACTCCGCAAGATCGTCCGCGTTATTCGCAAGAAAATCCCCGATGCCCCGCACGAGGTTTTGCTGGTGCTCGACGGCACGGTCGGCTCCAACGCCGTGTCACAGGCTGAGGCCTTCCTTGAAGCCTCTGACGTGACTGGCGTGATCATGACCAAGCTGGACGGGACGGCCAAGGGAGGTGCCCTGGTCCAGGTGGCCGAGAAATTCCAGCTGCCGATCCACTATATCGGCATCGGTGAGGGCGAAGAGGACCTCCAGCCTTTCAGCGCGCAGGGCTTTGCCCGCGCCATTGCGGGTCTGGAGGAGTAGGGCTTGCTCGAAGCCCTCCCGCTCGCCAGCCTGGCCATGTTGTGCTCGGCGAGCCTGCATGCCTTCATGGGGTTGCTGACCAAACAGGCGGGCGACCGCCTGGTGTTTCGGGCCGCGATGATGTCGATCGGGGCTGCCTACGTCCTGCCCGTCCTGCTGACGCAGCCGATCCCGGACTGGAGTGTCTGGCGTTTCCTGCTTCTGGGCGCCGCCCTGCACTGGGCCTTCCAGATGGCGATGATCCGGGCGTTCGAACACGGTGATATGGGGCTGGTCTATCCGATCATGCGCGGCGGTGCGCCGCTGCTGGCTGGCCTTGTGGCCTTTCTGGTGCTCGGCGAGGTGTTGTCGATCTGGGAGATCGCCGGGCTCGTTGTGGCCTCGCTGGCCGTGCTGGGTTTCGGTTGGCCGGAAAAGGGCGGTCGCCCCAAGGCGCAGGCGATCGGATTTGCTTTCCTCGCGGCTGGCATGACGGCGCTCTATTCAGTGAATGATGCCTCCGGTGCGCGGGCTGCCAGCAGCCCCTTTGTCTATCTGGCCTGGTTCGCCGTGGTGACAGCGGTGCCGATCCTTCTCACGGCCCTGATCCGGCGCGGGCGGGCCTTGCCCGGGCTGATGCGGCAGGAGCTGAAATCCGGTGCGATCGCCTCGCTGTTCGGCCTGGGCAGTTACGGATTTGCGCTGTTTGCTTATGCGAACGCTGCCGTTGGACCCATGTCCGCCCTGCGCGAGACGTCGGTGGTGATCGGCGCGATCCTGGCCGCCGTCGTGCTCAAGGAAGGCTTCGGCAAGCGGCGTATTGGTCTCTCGGTCGTGCTTGTAGGCGGCCTGCTCGCTATGCGCCTGGCGGCGGTATAATTTCTTCCCCCTGCGGGGGGGAAGTGGCTGAGCGCAGCGAAGTCGAAGGGGGACGTTATCGATACACCCCCGCCGCCCCCGCGGGGCACCTCCCCCTAGTGGGGGAGGAAAGGCGGCAGCCCTAACCGCCGCGATTGACTGGCACCAGCGCGCCGGAGATGGCGCGACTGTTGTCTGACAGAAGAAAACCAATCACTTCCGCCGCTGCTTCCGGTTTCACCCAGCTGGACGTATCGGCATCGGGCATGTCGGCGCGATTGGTCGGCGTATCACGGATCGTCGGCAGAACCGCGTTCACGCGGACGCCAGCGCCCGCACCCTCTTCTGCCAGGCTTTCGGTAAGAGCGTGCACACCGGCTTTCGACGCGGTGTAGGCTGCCATGCCCAGACCCGGTGCTTTTACAGCAGCAGCACCGATATTGACGATCGCCGCTTCGCCATCAAACAGCGAGACCGCCGTGCGCGACGCGATGGCGGCAGTTTTCAGATTGATTCGGAACATCTTGTCGAAACCGTCGATGTCGCCATCGGCGATGGTCTGCCAGATGAACCCTCCGGCGATATTGGCAATACCTGTCAGGCCGCCCATTTTTTCCTTGGCGGAGGCGAACGCGGTTTGCACCGCTGCTTCATCCGTCAGGTCGACCCCGCCGATGACGTGCTGGGCCGCGCTGGAGCCATTATCGGGAGCGAGATCGATCGCGGTGACGGTTGCACCGGCTTGCACCAGGTGAACGACGACGGCCTGGCCCAGAATGCCCAGGGCGCCGGTTACGATGATCTTGTCAGACATGAGGGTCTCCCGCTTGTTTGCAGCGCGGATACCATGCCGGTCACAAAGTGCAAGGGGCGAGCCTGGCTCGCCCCTTGTCTATGGCTAGCAGCCGTATCCGCGGTTTTCCTTGAGGCCCCAGGTGAGGCCATTCTCGTCGGTTCCCGCGACATAGCCATAGGGCAGATCGCCCTGATAGAATGCGTTTTGCATCTGCAGCACCATCAGTTCACCATTTCTCAGAAAGACCACGGCGTACTGGCGATAGCCACCAAATTCATTCGTGTGCATGGCGACGTTCAGAGCGTCGCCCATGATGGGCTCCACATCGGCTGGGCGGGCTTGTCCCGTGCTATCATCGCGCAGGCAGGCATTGAGGTCGGTGCCCGAGACATTGCGCGGAATTTCGCGATTGCGCCAGGCGGCCGGACGTTCCCAGGCCGCCAATGTCATGGAAATTCGATCAACCTGGCGCTCAGTGAATATTCGGCGTTCTTCCTCGGCAATGCGACGTTCTTCCTCCAGGCGACGACGTTCTTCCTCGACGCGGCGACGCTCCTCGTCGAATACTGCGGGACAATCCGTGTCACGGCGGCCCAGCTCGGCATCGACGAGAGAGGTCTCGTCGATCTCGCGACTGCCCGGATTGGCCTGGATGCGGCAGAGTTGCAGGTCGGAGAAGGTGTAAACGTTTTCTGCGGTAACCGTCGTCGCGCAACCGCTTAGAAGCGTTGCGAAGGCTACCGAGGCGAGAGCCAGTCGTTTCATGATTATCCCCCTTGAAGATTGGCGACAGAATACTGCTGGTCATTTGCCACGCAACACCTGAACGGGGGATTGCAGGTTCGGGCTGGCTTTTTTCGCAAGCGCACCCAAAAATGGCAAAAAACAAATACAGACGGCTGGTCTCATCATTATGCAAGAAACTGAAGAAAGACGCCCCACGCAGGACGAAGCGCCCGGAGCGCTGGTTGACCTGTTGACGGTCGAGGAACTGGACAGGGATCTTTATCGTGGCAAGCGCAATCCGGGCGGTCAGGGCCGGGTATTCGGCGGTCAGGTCATTGCCCAGGCGCTGATGTCGGCGGTTGGTTCGGTCGATGAGGATCGTGTCGCACATTCGTTGCACGCTTATTTCATGCGCCCCGGTGACGAGAAACTTCCGATCATTTTCCGTGTTGAGCGTGATTATGACGGTGGCAGCTTCTCCAACCGCCGGGTGATTGCCATCCAGCGCGGCAAGCCGATCCTGAACATGACGGCTTCTTTTCAGCGCCAGGAAAAAGGCCTCGAACACCAGGCGGAGATGCCGGATGTGCCACAGCCGGAGGAATTGGCGACTGAAGCCGAAATCGCCGAGCGCTATCGCGATCGTTTCCCCAAGGCCTTTGTCGACTTCATGACACGTCCGCGCGCTATTGAGTTGCGTCCGGTGGAGAGCTGGCTGGATCCGGAAAACGAAGTTCGCAACGGGTTGCGCCAGACCTGGATCCGCACTTCGGGCCCGGTCGGTGATGATCCGATCATGCATCGCGCCATCCTGGCCTATGCCTCGGACATGACTCTGCTGGGAACCAGTATGAAACCGCACGGCGTGAACTGGCTGATGCCTCAAATGCAGACCGCCAGCCTCGATCATGCGTTGTGGTTCCACGACGATGTGCGTGTCGATGACTGGCTGCTCTATGCGTGCGACAGTCCCTGGTCGGGCGGCGCGCGCGGCTATAATCGCGGCCACTTGTTTACGCGCGATGGCAAGCTGATCGCTTCGGCGACCCAGGAAGGCCTGATCCGCTGGCGTGAAGACAAGAAGGGCTGAGCGTGACCCCGCAAATCCAGAGCGAAGGTGAGTTCAAAGGCTGGCAATACTGGCCCGAGGAGCCTTTTGAGAGCCATGCCGGTCCATTCTATCGGACTGTGGATCATGATGGCGTCATCGGCGCCTTTCGCGCCGAGCGCAAACAAATGAATGCGGGCGGAGTGGTGCATGGCGGCTGTTTGATGAGCTTTGCCGACTTCATGCTCTTCTCCATCGCCTGGGATGCGTTCGAGGATGGAAGCCTCGGCGTCACCATGACGTTCAACTCCGAATTCCTCGACGGCGCACGCGAAGGCGAGCTTGTGACCAGCCGTGGCGAGGTCACTCGCATGGGTAAAACGACCATTTTCGTGCGTGGGATGATCTATTCAGAAGACCGTCCCGTGATGAGCTTTTCCGGCTCCATTCGCCGCTTCACGCCTCGTGCCTAACGTTTGAGATTCTTGGCGTCCTTGCCGTCCTGCATGTGATGGGCGAGGAAGGCGAACAGCATGTTCATCTTGCGTTTCGTCGGGCGGCCTTCACCCAGGCGCAGGATGTTGCGGTAAAAGAAGGCCATATTGGCAAAGCCATTCATCGCACGCAGCGTCGGGTTTGAGGATTGCGGGCCAAATAAACCGGGCCCCAGCGCCAGCGTGTCTTCCCAGGATATCAGCTGGTCCAGCGAGCCTTCGATCAGGCGATCAGGCAAGTCGGTGTCGACACAAAGCGGGCGCGCCAGCCCGATGACCTGGATCGCGTCCTCATTGAGCGCCGCCAGCATGGCATCACGGGAGCGGAAGCCGCCGGTCACCATGAGCGGGATGTTGCAGTTTTGACGGATTGCCGTTGCGTAGTTGAGGAAATAGGCCTCGCGGGCTCGAGTGGAGGCCTTGATTGCCGTTTCGTCCTTGTAGACGGGCTCCAGACCTTCAATGCCCAGCAGGGCCGGTTGTTCGTAATTGCCGCCCGAAATCTCGACGAGATCAACCCCGGCCTGCTCCAGCATGCCGACCACGCCGATGCATTCATCCAGCGCAAACCCGCCTTTCTGGAAATCGGAGGAGTTGAGTTTGACCCCGATAGGATATCCAGTGCCGACGGCGGCCCGGACCGCAGCGATGATCTCCAGCAACAGGCGTGCGCGGTTTTCCAGCGATCCACCCCACTCGTCCTCGCGCCGATTGATCAACGGGTTGAGAAATTCAGAGAGCAGATAGCCGTGGGCTGAATGCACTTGCACGCCAGTGAAGCCGGCCGCTTGGGCGACGCTGGCGGTGTGGGCGAAACGGGCAATGACGTCCTTGATTTCGTCCGTGGTCAGGGCGCGAGGCTTGGCAAACAAGCCGCCGGGCAGGGCAACCTCGCCTATGGCTGACGGCGCAACAGGTTCCGTCGCAATCGCTTTCGGCGACTGGCGGCCGGCATGAGAGATCTGCATCCAGATATGCCCGCCAGCGGCTCGGCCCGCCGCCGCCATATTGCTGAGCCCCAGCATCTGTTCGTCTGTTTGTTCGCCGTCGACAACGATGTTGGCGGCGCGCTCAAGATAACGCCTGTCGACCATGACATTGCCGGTCACAGACAATCCCAGTCCACCCTCTGCCCAGGCGGTATACAGCCGGGCATGTTTTACGGTCGCACGGTTATGATCGTCGGCCAGGCCTTCCGTCATGGCAGATTTGCACAAGCGGTTTGGCAAAGTCGCGCCGCAGGGCAGAGCGAGCGGATCGCCCAGATTGATAGTGGTCATGAGGCCCCCAGTTCAGAGAATTTTCCGAAGCTTGGATCAATTGCGGACCGCTTGGCAAACACTGTTTACCCAGCCTACGGTGTTCAGAACGAAAATGGGGAGACGGACATGAAGCTCGAACACGCGCTGGAGCCGACCGAAGCTCAGATCAATGCCATCCTGGCGGCCGGCAAGGGCGGTGAGGTTCATATGCTCAACCTGCTGAAATTCCGCGAATTCGCCGCATATGAGGATGGCCGAGACGGCGACATGCCGGGCCGCGATGTTTATCTTCATCGCTACGGTGCGCCCATGCTCGATATGGTTATGAAGGCGGGCGGGAGTGTGAAATTCTCCTCGGTTCCGTCCGCATTACTGGTCGGCGATATGGAGGTGCCCTGGGATATGGTCGCGATTATCACCTATCCGTCGTTCAAAACCCTGATGGATATCTCGCTCACGCCGGAGTTTCAGGAGATCGCCGTACATCGCAAGGCGGGTCTGGAAGGCCAGCTTCTGCTGCCATGCTTTGCAGAGGACACCGCGATCGCATGAGCTTGAAAACCCTGTTCCCGCAAATCCTGGTCAGTTCCACCCTGCGCAATACCGTGCGCCTGGCGTACTTGCTGCGGCGCAAGGTCAGTGCAAGACCGCCCAGCTTGCATGTCTTCCTGGAGCCGGGTGAACCTTATTCCGAACTCCTGGTCCAGGCGCTGCCCAGGTTACAGGAGCGCTATGGGTTGGCGATCGTCCGCCACCGGGTCGGCCCTCCGGAGAAGTCGGCTGCGCCTGAGCCGGACATGCTGGCAAGCTGGTCAGGCCAGGACGCCGAGGCTCTGGCGCGAGCTCACGGTCTGGAGAGCGTCAATGGCGTGTCCACGCCCCTGGAGGGTGACAGCGCGACCGGGTCAGCCTTGCGCCGCAAACTCGGGCATTATTCGTCGGGAATGATCTGGTTTGAGGGCGAATGGTATTGGGGCATTGACCGGCTCGTTCACCTGGAACGCCGCCTGGGGGCCTTGCCGGGCGAGGCGCTGTTCGAACCCCCAGTGGAGACCGAGGAAAAGGTCGGTGGTTGCTTCGAGATGTTCTTCTCTTTGCGCAGCCCTTACAGCTATATTGTGTTGATGCGGGTCTTTGACATGGCGCGGCGCTGGGGGGCGGAGATCAAACTGCGCCCGGTCCTGCCCATGGTTATGCGGTCCCTGCCGGTGCCACGGGAAAAGCGGTTCTATATCGTGCGTGATTGCGCGCGGGAATCCGACCGTTTCGGTCTTGAATTCGGCAAGATCTGTGATCCGGTTGGCAAGGGCGTCGAAAATGGACTTTCAATCCTGATGGATGAAATCCAGGCCGGTCGTGGCGAAGCTTTCCTCAACAGCTATATGCGGGGCGTGTGGGCTGAGGGAATTGATCCGGCTACGCCGAGCGGTCTCTACAAGATCTGCAAGCGTGCCGGCGTGAACTGGACCCATGCCGAGCAGGTGATTGCAACCGAGGGCTGGCGCGACGAGGTCGAGCAAAATCGCCAGGACATGTTCGCAGGCGGCCATTGGGGCGTGCCGTCCTTCCGGGTGGGCGATCGCATGTGTTTCGGGCAGGACCGGTTGTGGCAGGTCGGGCAATGGCTAGCCGAACAGGCGGGAGAGGAACCAGAAGCTTCCCACCGCTGACAGGATGGCGATAAGGGCCAGACGGCTCAAGCGCTGCAGGTCCTGCGGCAAGAAGCGCATGACGACGGCTATGACGACCAGGGCGACCGCGAGAAAGCTCAGCTGACCCAGTTCCACACCGATATTGAAGCCGAACAGGGCCGGTAGACGGTCAGCGTCCGGCAATTCGATTTCCAGCAAGATCCCGGCAAAACCCACGCCATGAATCAGGCCAAATCCCGCAGAGAGCAGGGGCGCGGACTGTTCAGGTCTGCCGCCCGAGCGCAGCCAGCCAAGGTGGCTGGCGGTAAACAGGCCCAGCCCGGCGAGCGCCAGAAACACTGTCACCCCCTGTCCTGGAAGAGCCACAAAACCGAGCGCGGTCAGGGCCACGCCGATTGTGATGATCAATTGTGGGCTCAGAGGTCGTTGTCGCAACGCGGCTTCGGCGGCAAGGAAGAGGATGGAAAACCCGATCAGGCTCTCGATCAAACGCCCCGGCGGCGCGACAAGGTCGAGCAGGGTCAGGGCCAGTGTGAGCGAATGGCCCAGGGTAAAGCCCAGGGTGACGATAGCGAGTCTTCGCCATTCCCGGACAATCAAGAGGAGCGCCAGAAGAAAGGCCAGATGGTCGAGCCCCCCAAGAATATGGGTGAAGCCCAGACCGACATAGGAGCCGAACGCCCGGCGCTGGCGTTCGTTTTCGGGCTCTCCCGGGTGGAAGGCAGCCGAGCCGCGACCCCGCGACAATACGCTTTCAGCCCATTCGCCCGGTGCCAGCTCGACCCGCAGGAAGTGTGTGTGATTGGCAGATAGTGGCGAGAAAACGCTGATGCCCAGTTCCACCACACCTTGAGCCGCGGTGCAGGCGTAACGAACGTCGGCGCGCAGCCGCCCATCCGGCTGCAGGCTGACCTGTGGCGTGCCGACCAGACTGCAGATTTCGCCCCCGCGCAGAACCTGGACCCCGGGCTCGATACGATTGCGATAGGCTTGTTCAAGCGATGTGCCGGCCGGTTCAAAGTTCAGGAAGAGCGTCGCCTGGCGCGATTCCAGGAACAGTGTGCCGGTCAGGCCAGTCTCCGTGACTTGCCAGATCGAGTTCGAGCGGCTGCGCTCATGGGCTTGCGCGGCCGCTGTCCAGACCAGCGCCAGCAGGATCAGGGCGAGGCGGATCATTCGTCGGCAAGGGGCTGGGTCGAGATGTCGGCGCGGCGGCGCAGATCAGCGAGGTATGTCTCAAGCGCATCTTCCTCGGCGCGGGTTCGCCAGAGCGCCTCGACGGCGTCGCGATGTGTCTCGAATTCCGGCAGCGGTGGGTCCTGGCGTTCAAGGATTTGCAGCCGATGCCAGCGGTTTCCAACCTCAAAGGGCGCAGACGCGACACCAGTCTCCAGCGTCAGCGCAGTCCGTGTCACGCTCTCTCCCAGATAACGCCGAAGGTCGCCCGCGCGTATCAGGCGATCCGGAGGGTGCCCGGCTGGTCGTGTGAAGTCGGCTTGAGGGTTCGGTGCTGTTGCCCATTCGAGGCGTAGGAGCGGTTCGCCGCGAAACAGGCAGATATTATCAGCAAACAACTGGCGCAGTTCGGCATCGGAGGGGTTGAGATTGGCCTGGGCAGTAATCGAGTCGATCATCGACAGGACAATGGTGCGACGAACCGTCGACGCATTGCGTGGCAGATCCAGTTCGACGCCACGCTGGAAAAGGAGTTCCTCGTCGATCAGGCGGGCGAGCGCGTGACGGGGTGCGTCCTCGGGGAGGGGATTGCGGCTGTCGCGCGCCATGGCTTCCAGCGCCAGTTCAACATCGGAAACAGGTATGACATGACCGTTGATGGTCGCGGCCACAGGGCCGCCACTTGGCAGGCCCGGCGTCGGCCAGAACAGGGCGGCCAGCGCCAACGCGGCTCCCGCGGCCGAACCGGCCAGCAGGCTGAGGCGTGCATCCATGATTATTCAATGTCCTCGGAGCGCGCGTCGAGGCCCGGCTGATATCCCAAATAGATCGGTGATGACCAGGCCCGGTGTTCGACGGTCGTGACGCATTCCTCAGCCATGTCGGTGCGGTAGTCGCCAAAACACGGATCGGCCTGGATGCACTGACCGTTCTCGTCATACTCGCAGCGCAACGGGTCGCCATTGACCTGGCCTGTCGGTTCCTGGATTGCCCGCACATAATAGAGGGTATCACGGGCAGCGGCGACAAATTCCGGATCGGTGAACTCAACCGTGCAGCCTTCACCCTGGTCGTCACACGGCAGTGTGAGCCAGGTGTCCTCGATCAACGCGTCAATATTCTCCCCCGGCGTGATTTGCGGGCGAATGCGGACGATCTCGATACGCGTGATCAGATGGCGTTCATTGCCCGGATTGTAGCACTCACCCCTGCACAGTTGTTGCAGGCGATCCGCGGGCAGGCCACGGACAGCATAGTCCGGACATCCCGGGTTCTGTTTGAGGGAACCAACAGCGCGCACCCGGAAGACCGGAGCGATGTCCGTATCTGCAGAGGCGCCCATCGGTGCAATGCTCTCGCCACTTTCATTGATCAAATCGAACCACAACAGTTGGCGCAGGCCTGATGTTGCATACACTTCACGCGTTTGCAGCGCGTCCCATATCCCATCGCGGGATCGGTGCGCAGCGTGCGCGGCAACCAGCCCGCCGCCTGTGAAGAAACTGCCCTGGCGTTCGATTTCGGTGATCTGGAAGCCGACATTCTCGATCAGCCAATCCCGGTCCAGCGCGATCGACCGGGCAGGTTGTTCACGCTCCTGCGGAACGAATAAATTCGCGATCTGTTCTGTGGTGGCGCCGCTGACATCGGTCATGTAATGCCGAGCAAAGGGTTTGTAGCCGATACCTGGCCGGGCTGTATGCGTGTCTGACGATCCAATAAAACCCCAGTTGAAACGAACGGGTTCTTCGCCGTCGAAATTTGTCATTGCGAGACCGGCCTGAACCGAGGTGGTCGGATTGTGATTGAAGCTGGGCAAGAAACAGTCCTGGCACTGGGCGGCGTCGAGCCAGTCCGCGATACGTTCACCATTCACCGTCAGATGGGCTGCGAGGCCGACGCTGGCGGCATTGGCCCGCGCGACTTCAGCGCGCATGCTGCATTCGTCCCGGCTCTCACCGGCAGCGAGACAGCGTTGCTCGATGATTTCGCCAGCCCGCCAGCAGGCGGGCCGGTAGTTGGGCGATGGCTCAGGGCAGGCCGGGTTGTCCGTTGTGCCAAGAATGGCGCGCCAGGACCGGTATTCCTCGGAATTTCCGTGGCCGGAGAAGATCTCGATCAGCGGGAAGGCATCCGGCCGCTGATCGGCGACGAGTTGCTTGTCCCAGCTGGTGCCTGGCGGGGTGTAGAATCCCCAACTCGAACCGTGCGGGATAATGAGCTGATCATGACCTTGATCCTCGAGCCGCTCGACCAGCTCCCCTGGTGTCGCGGCCATCTCGTAACAGGCGCGCGGCAATTGACTGGACGGCGTGTCCGGATCGCATAGCGGGGTCTCCCGAATCTCGGTGACGAAACGGCCAAAATCGTAATAATTCTGACGGTTGGGTAGATCGACGAATACCAGCTCCGGCGGAAGAATCGCACGGGCATTATCCCGCAGGACTTGAACCGTTACGCCCGAGGCGGCGATTGGCCGGGCAGCGATCTCGTCGGCATCGAGCGAGCGGAACACAACATTCTTGTGGCCGTAATGATCTTCCGGCAGTGCTGCGACCTGGGTCCATTCAAACCCGATAAAGGGAATTACGTCTGGCGTTGACATGTTCGCGGAGCGGGCTTCGCATCGCTGCAGGCTTTCCAGCTCCTGCTGCCAGCGCGAGGGTGTGAGTGCTTCCGCATGGTCCGTGATCGACCAGAAATCCAGGGCCGAGCAATAGCGAGCAAAGTCACAGGCATCAGAGATTGGATTGGCACCTTCGCCGCGCAGGATTGGCAGGGCCCAGACGAAGGCGTCTGTGGAGAAGGTGGAGTGCACGTGCAGGTCGCCGAACAGGATTTCGGTTTCGCGGCCCGCGCCGATATCGACCGCTGCGGTCCGCTGGACTTCCCGTCGAGCCTCGACTGTTTCTGCAGGTATCGCCACGCCAACAATCTCGCCGGGACCCCGGGTCTGGCCGTGCCAGCCCATGAAAATGCCGGTGACGTACAGGCCGAGCCCCAGGACAAGCGTCCCTGTGATCGCCAGTCCTGCTGCGATGATGCGTGTCATGAATACAGTCTCCTGCGTCGGACCGTCTGGCCAGATTGACAAAACGCTATATTTTGGCAGTTTGAGTGTCAATTGTTTTCGGGAAGCGCAAAATGTCCGAGGAAGCCGCTAATGACGGCCGCCATGCGCGGCGATCAGCCAGCCGGATTAAGATTGTCAGCGCGCTGAAGGAGCTTGTGCAGCATGGCAATATCTCGCCAACGGCTCCGCAGGTGGCAGAGCGCGCAGGTATCGGGCTGCGCACGGTCTATCGCTGTTTTGAAGATATGGAGGCGCTGTATCGGGAGATGATCTCGATCCTGCACGCGGAATTTCTGCCGCGTGTTATCTCGCAACTGGAAACGACGGACCGAGCTGCGCGGCTTGCCCAGGTGGTTGCCAACCGAGCCGAGATATTCTCGGACATGGAGCCCTTCCTGCTCGCTTCGGAGCGCCAGCGTCATGTCTATGACACCCTCGCGCGCGACTATGCTTTCCTCGTTCAGATCGAGCGCGACAAGCTTGAGGAGCTGATCAATGCCGACGGGGCGCTGGAGCCCGACACGTTCGAGGCACTCAACGCGGTAACCGGCTTTGTCTTCTGGCGACGCCTGCGTGTGGAGCAGGGGCTCTCGAAAGAAGCTGCGGCGCGCATCATGGCGAACACCGCCAGTGCACTTCTGGCGGCGTCACCTGATGTATAGGCGATGAAGCCCTAGCTGCGCGGTTTGCGCGGTGCCTTGCGCAGGCTGGCCCCTTTGGGGCCGCCCGTGCTCGAACCGGACGGGGAGCGACGACGCGGGCGATCCTCCGGTCCCGGCGCACCCTCGCGGAAGTCGCGCTTCTTCTTGAACCCGCCGGTTGGCCCTTTCGAACCGCCCTTGGCACCAAAGGACTTCTTGCCCTTGGGTGTGCGCGGGTCTTTCATTTCACGTCGTGGCTCATCAGAGCTGCGATCAGATTTGGAATCACGGTCTTCGTGACGTTTGAAATCGCGTTTCTTGCCATCTGTCGGCCGGTCTTCACGGCGGTCATCCCGTCGTGGCTTGCGGTCAGCCCGGTCTTTCCAGGTTGGGCGGCTGTCGGCGTCACCCAGCAACTCGTCCAGGGAGACGTTCTCTTCTGCGGGGCGTCGGTCGCCGCGATCCTCTGGCCGAGGACGATCTTTCTTCGGTGGACGCGGCTTGCGCGGAGCGTCTTCGGAACGCTCTTCATCCCGGGAAGGTCTAGGGCGGTCGTTCCAATCCTTGCGCTGCCGATTATCCCGGTCACCGCGATCTCGGTTGTCGCGTCCCTCTCTGTCGCCCCGGCCACGGTGTTCACGCTGAGGGCGTTCTCGGCGTTCGCCGTCTCCGTCCCGGTGCGGACGCTCCTGGAAAGGACGTTTTTCGCGGGCCGGCGGCTCTTCGTCGGTCGGAACAATGCGGACATTCTTTTCGCCGCCGCCTGACGCTTCGAGTCCTGCCTTGAACTGCGCAAGCCCTTTGGCAGAAATCTCCACCCAGCTGTCTTCTTCACGGATCCGGATGGAGCCGATATCCCGCTTGGTGACATCACCAGCGCGGCAAACCAGCGGAAGTAGCCAACGCGGCTCCGCACCGTGTTTGCGACCGGTGTTCAGCTTGAACAAGCCACCATGCTGGAACTTATCGCGTTCCGACTTTGTTTTCGGTTGAGGCGCAGCCATCAGCTCTTCCGGAGCCGGCATGCGTTTCACCTGCGCGCGAATGAAGGCCGCGGCGACCTGTTCGGCGCCGAAGCTTTCCAGGAGCTGTTTGGCGTCGGCGAGCAATTCCGGCTCGATCTCGTCGGTCAGGGCAGCATCGGCAAGGATCCGGGCCCGATCCCGTTCCAGGATGGATTCGGCGCTGGGCGGGGAAATCCAGTCCGCTTCAATACCGCCATTGCGCAACAATGCGCGCGCGCGGCCCGTGCGGCTATGGGGCGTGATGAGTGCGCAGACACCCTTGTTTCCGGCGCGACCGGTTCGGCCGGATCTGTGTTTCAGGGTCTCCGAATTTGTCGGCAAGTCGGCGTGAATGACCAGTTCCAGGCCGGGCAGGTCGATCCCGCGGGCGGCGACGTCGGTGGCAATACACACCCGTGCACGACCGTCTCGCATGGCCTGGAGGGCGTGGCTCCGCTCCTTCTGGCTCAACTCGCCAGACAGGGCGACAGCAGCAAACCCGCGATTGCCGAGCTTGCTGGCGAGGCGGCTGACCCCTTCACGCGTGGCACAGAAAACGAGCGCGCGCTGGGCATCGTTGAAGCGCAGGATGTTAACGATAGCGTTTTCCCGGTCCGGCGCCTGAACCGTCATCACCTGGTAGGAGATGTCTCCGTGTTGTTCCTTTTCGCCGACCGTTTCCAGACGCAGGGCGTCCTTCTGGTATTTCTTGGCGAGACGCGCGATGCCGCCGGGGACAGTCGCAGAAAACAGCAGTGTGCGCCGGTAGTCGGGAGACTGGTTCAGGATGAACTCCAGATCTTCCTCGAATCCGAAATCGAGCATTTCGTCCGCTTCGTCGAGGACGACCGCACGCGTATCGGAGAGATCCAGTGCTCCGCGCTGGATGTGATCTCGCAGACGGCCGGGCGTGCCGACCACAATATGGCAGCCGCGTTCCAGAGCCTTGCGTTCCGAACGCGGATCCATGCCGCCAACACAGGACGCGATACGGGCCTTGGCCTCGCCGTAGAGCCATTGCAGTTCACGCTGAACCTGTAGCGCAAGCTCACGTGTCGGGGCGATGACCAGGGCCAGCGGTGAGCCGGCAAAATCGAACTGATCCTTGCCTTGCAGAAGCTCCGGCGCCATCGCCAGGCCAAAGGCAACCGTCTTGCCTGAACCTGTCTGGGCAGAGACAAGCATGTCCCGTCCGGCGGCTTCATCTGTCAGCACAGCGCTCTGGACTTCCGTGAGCTCTTCATAGCCCTTGATCTCGAGCGCGCGCGCCAGTGAAGGCACGATATTCGCGTTATTAGTCATTGTCTGGTCATTCCGATCCGGCGCATCCGGCGCCCCTGGCTGCGTCTAGCCCGTCGCAGCTTTCATGGCCTGCCCCGCAGGCAGCGCGCGGGCCTTAGCACAATTTGGCGAGAATGGAAAACACGACTGCAGATCAGATCGCACGGCTGTGCTGTTCATTCCGTACAATGAAGTTCGGGTCGATACGAGCTGCCAGATTGCGGATGTAGGCGCGACCCTGTGGCGGAACGGTCAGGCGTTGCCCTTCGATACTCACCAGTCCATCGGCCTGCATGTCGTTCAGGCTGGCGATATCGATTGAGGGGTGGAGGGGCAGTTCGAAATCGCACATCAGGCGTTCAATGCGCGCGGCTATCCTGCGATCCTCCGCCGTGCGCTGTAGTCCCCGAACGAACGTCGAGCGACCGCGTTCACAGGCCTCTGCATAGCGCGCCGGTTCGGGCTGGTTCTGCAGATAGCCGCCTGGCGCCTCACTGATCGACGACGCGCCCAGGCCCATCAGCACGTCATAATCATCATCAGTATATCCCTGGAAGTTCCGGCACAGGCGACCTTCGCGCGAGCGCACCGCCATGTCGTCGGACGGTTTGGCGAAATGATCGAAACCAACCGCCTGGTAGCCGTGCTGTTCCAGTGTCTCCGCAGCCGCGAGCATCTGGTCGAAACGTTCCCTGGCTCCGGGTAGCTGTTCTTCGGGAATGGCTTTCTGGTGCTTCTTGAACCAGGGCACGTGAGCATAGCCAAACACAGCAATGCGGTCCGGGTCGAGCTCTGCCACCGCGGTGGCCGTATGTTCGACCCTCTCGATGGTTTGGGCCGGGAGGCCATACATGATGTCGGTATTGATGGCGCCGATGCCGGCATGGCGCAGGCGTTGGACAGCCTGTTGAACGACGCTGAGCGGCTGGATCCGGTTGATCAGCCGCTGGACCTGCTCGGAGAGATCCTGAACGCCCAGGCTGGCGCGGTTGAAGCCCAGCTGTCCCAGGCGGTTCGCCAGGGCTTCGGTGACCCCGCGCGGATCCAGCTCGGCGGCGATTTCAGCCTTCTCGGCCAGATTGAAGGCGTGGCGGATCTCGGTCATGAGTTTGCTGAACTGGTCTGGTGTCAGCATATCCGGTGAGCCGCCGCCGAAATGGATGTGATGGACCTCCGCGTCTGCGGGTAGCGAGCGGGCCCGGTTGCGAATTTCGGACTTGAGCGCGCCAAGATAACGATCGATCCGTTCAGCTTTGTTGGGGATGGTGGTGTTGCATCCGCAATACCAGCACATTGTCTTGCAGAAGGGGATGTGCAGGTAGAGCGATATTTTGGGACTTGCTGGCAGGGCCTTCATCCAGTCTGACCACAGGGCTTCGCCGTCGACCTCTCCAAAGCCGGTCGCCGGCGGGTATGAGGTGTAGCGGGGCACGCTCTCGAGCGCGTAGTTTGGCAGAAAAAGAGGGGTCATGACGGACGCGTTCCAAATTAAACCGTCCGTAGGCTAGCGCGGGGTGCAGCGCGCAGAAATGTGCCTTTTGCGCGCAGCTTCAATTTGACGCGCCTGCTGGCGTCAGGCCGCGCGGCGCCGGTTTTCGAGATATTGGCGCAAAGCGCTGACCGTCATCGGGCGACCGAAATTCCATCCCTGCATGAAACGGAAGCCGAGGAGTTTGAGCATGGACGCCTGGCTCTCGGTTTCCACACCCTCGGCAACCAGGTCTTTCTTGAGCGCATCACCCAGCAGAGCCATGGCCTGGAGCATCTTGTTGGAACCGTCACCCTTGCCGATAGAACGGACAAAGCTCTTGTCGATCTTGATCTTGTCGAACGGGATCTGGTGCAGATAACCCATGCCCGCGAAGCCGGTTCCGAAATCGTCCAGATTGAGTTTGAACCCGGCTTCGGAGAAGGAGACCAGGCGCTCGCGCGCGCGTTCGAAGTCGTCGACGAGAACTGCCTCGGTCAACTCGATCTCGATCTGGCCGGGTTGGAGGCCGGCATCGATCAACTTGTCGACATAGTGATGGCAGATATTGGCGGCACTGAGCTGAGCGGGAGACAGGTTGATCGAGATGGTGTGTGGCGTGGTTTCGTCGAAATCCTCGCACACCGTATCGATAACAAAATCGCCCAGTTTCTGGATCAGCTTCGAGCGCTCTGCGACAGGAATGAAGACGTCTGGCGGCACTGCGCCGCGCTCTTCGTTCTCCCAACGCAAAAGTGCTTCGACGGACACGACTTCGCCGGTATTGGCATCCATGATCGGCTGATAAGCGACGTAGAATTCCCGGTTGGCGAGACCGTCCTCAATCGCCGCTTCCATATGGCGGCGGTGGTTATGCTCAAGGCCGAGGCTGTTGTCATAAGTCAGGGGCTGGTCAAGCTGCTCGGCCTTGGCGCGATACATGGCCAGATCGGCCTCCTCGACAAGCGTGTCGAAACTCTTTGGTGTTTGTTCTGTCGACCAGCTGATGCCAATCGCCCCACCGATATCGTACAGGCGACCATCATGTTCGACCGGATGATCGAGACTGCCGGACAGGCGGCGGGCAATGTTGAGTGCAGCGTTTGCGGCTTCCTCGCCGATCATCACACAGGCAAATTCGTCACCTCCGATCCGGGCCAGCAATACATCTGAGGGAATGACCGACCGGAAGCGCTGGGCCACGGCGCGAATGACGGCGTCGCCGGCGTGGTGGCCGGCCTTGTCATTGACGGCCTTGAAGCCATTGAGGTCGATATAGATGATCGCAGCCTGACCCTTGGCGGCAGCCGTTTCGGCCGCCGGCCCCTCGATGAAATCGGTGAACCCCTGGCGATTGGCAAGGCCTGACAGGCTGTCACGGCGGGCTGCGAGGCGCGCGCGTCGCTCATTATTGGTAGCGCGGCGACCCAGTTTGCGTACATGCAGGCGCAAGAATTGGAACGCTACAAGAAAGAGCGCGATATAGGCGACCAAGGGCAGCAAGGCGAACCGCAGGGACTGGATGCCGGGTTGGGAGGGGCTCCAGATCAATTCACCGACAGCGTGGCCTTGTAGGTCCATGAGCGGGACCGAGCCGGCGACGCCCAGGTGGCCCGGTGGCACCATCGCTATGTTTTCAAGAAGATAGTTCGTGCCGAGTTCGTCGAAAAAATACTTGTCCATCCGCGTGCCAATGATGATCAGCGGCGCGTTGGTAATGTCCAGTGCGGAACGGTCCGCGTGTTCACCGATGGCCGTTGCCGACATCAGATAGAGGTGACCGTTCAGCTCGGCCATATGGGTGGCGCGCCAGAGTTCGCTGGCCTGTGCTTGGAGCAGGTCGTCACGAACTTGAAGCAGCGTTTCCTCGTTCAAAAGCTCGCGCCGCACCTTGGACCCGGTTTCGCGGTGCCAGGAGTAGGTCCGACCCTCGCTTTCCTCGGTCAGAACAACGAAGTCGAACGAACCATGATCCTCGAACGGGCTGGCCATGCTTTCGGCCATGAAGCCCGTATCCCCAGCCTGGAAAATATAGAGAAGCTCGTCCCACCAGCCATAATCCGTGGCCCAGTTTTCGTTCTGGGTGGCTGCGGCTCGAATGCCGGCTGTCAACAGCCTCTGATCGGTTTCCAGTGCATTGCGGTTCAACGCACCGACAAAGAAATAGATCGTGAGGATCGAAGCGATCAAAGAAATCAGAGCAGCGGAGCTGATATAGAGCCCCAAGCGCTTTTCCAACGGATTCCGCATGGTCTTCCCGGTACTTCTCGAAAGCCCAGGCTGTCACAAACTCGTAAAGACTCTGTCAGCGCCATGAACAGGCGGCGCGGCGACTCTTCCCGTTTGCAGTAATTTTATATGTTTGACCGCGCTAGGCGTTTTTGAAGGTAAACTGGCCGACGTCGATGCGATCCGTTTCGAAACCCGCCTCGCAATAGGCGAGATAGAAGCGCCAGATGCGATCAAAGCGCAAATCGAAGCCCATGGGCTCAATGGATTTCCATTCCCTCGTGTATTCCTCACACCAGCGACGCAGGGTTTCCGCGTAGTCCTTGCCAAACAGGTGCGTGTCGACCGGGCTCAGCCCGTGTTGTTCACCCAGGTCGAGCAGGTGTTGATTGGTGGGAAGCATGCCGCCCGGGAAAACGTATTTCTGGATGAAATCCACTGATTTCAAATAGCTGTCGAAGTCGCGCTCCCGAATAGTGATGACCTGAAGTGCTGCGCGGCCCCCGGGTTTCAGGGTGGATTTCAACTTGGCGAAATAGGTCTGCCAGTGCTCGGCGCCAACGGCTTCGAACATTTCGATTGAGGCAATCGCATCAAACTTTTCAGAGATGTCACGATAGTCCTGCAAGCGAAGATCGACCTGGTCGGACAGGCCTAGGCGACTGATCCGGTCTTGCGCGAAGGTGAGTTGTTCCTGCGACAAGGTCACGCCCGTGACTCGACAACCGAAATCGCGCGCCGCGATCTCGGCAAATCCGCCCCAGCCGCAGCCAATCTCCAGGACATGCTGTCCGGGTTTGAGTTCAAGCTGCTCGCAGATCCGGCGATATTTGCGGATCTGAGCGGCTTCCAGGCTTTCCGTATGGTTCTCAAATAGCGCCGAGGAATAGGTCATGCTCGGGTCGAGCCATTTCTCGTAGAAGGCATTGCCCAGATCATAGTGGAAGGAGATGTTGCGCCGACTGCCGGAACGGGAGTTTGCATTGCGGAGGTGACGCAGCCGCGCCAGAAGGCGGCTAGGTCCGGTCTTGGCACTCCCGACATCCATTTGATCCAGTCCACCGGCGAGTTTGGTGAGAAGAGCCGAGAGGTCATCGGTTTCCCATTCGCCGTGCAGATACCCTTCGGCGAAGCCCAAGGGTCCGCTGAAGATCGTGCGGGCCAGTACGTTCCAGTTGTTCAGTCGCCACTCGATCAGAGGCGTAGACCCGTCTCGCGCTGCCATGAAACGATATCCGGACGGCAGTTCCACCAGCAAGTTTAACGTGCTCGCCCCGGCCAGTGCCTTGCTGATCCAGCGTGCAGCCTGCCTGTCGAGCCAGCTGGCCGTGTGTTCCGGTGAAAGTTCGGTGATACGCGAAGGGGAAAGATCCATCAGGCGCTCCTGGGGCGGGTGTCGACCGTGCCCCGGCGCGGGGTGAAACGGGGCAGACCCTTCAGGCCGAGGCGTGCAGCCTCGATCAGGATGCCGCCCACGATCTTGATCGTGTTGAACGGGTGAGTGAGTAGGGCCTGCCGCAGGGCAGGCTGGCTGAACGGGGTAAGACGCGCGCTTTGAACAGCAGACAGGATTTTCTTGCCATCACGTTCGAGTTGGATGCTCAGGCGAAGACTTTCAGCATCGCGGCGCAGTCTGAAATGATACTCGCCCTCATTCGCGGAGTTGAACGGGCTGACAAAGAAGTCCTTGGCGCAACTGAAGCGGTAGTCCGGCCCCGCATCCGGCGCGACGGCAAAGGCATAGGCCTGGCGACCGCTGTGGAAATTTGAGACTTCAAACACGATGCCGACAAAATTTTCGTCCAGGTCAAAAGCAAAGAAGACTGAGAGCGGATTGAACTTGATCCCGAATATGCGGGGCACTGTCAGCAGTTCGATGCGGCCGACGGGCTGTTTTACGCCGGCGCCAGCGAGTTCCGCATTAACCCAGCTTCGCAGGCTACCCTGCCCGCGGCCATAGTCGCGAGTCTTCAGGCTGATAAGTGCAGGGCGGTCCACAGCCCAGAGCCAGCCGCGGCGACCCCGAGCGATTTCGGAATCGACATCCACCAGCACACTCAGCATGGAATAGCGCAGGGAGTGCGCCTTCGGCCGGTGGCGGGTGTGACCAATAATGCAATCACACAAGGATGCAGACAGCGGTGTCATTCCGCCGCCACTACCGTCTGCTGGCTCGCACGGTGCTGGAGGTGGTCGGGCCAATATATCCGGTCGGTCGCGCCGGCCAGGCCCCATTTACGCACGGGTGCGCCGATTGCCTCTGCGACTGCCAATCCAGCCTGTAGTCCGTCCTCGTGGAAACCGGACCCCATCCAGGCGCCGGCATACCAGACGCCGCCCTGCCCCTGGATCTCGGGAAGGTCATGCTGGGCGTCAACTGCTGCGCTATCGAAAACCGGGTGGTCGTAGGCATCGACGGCGAGGACGCTTTCAGGATTGATTTCTTGTTGAGGATTCAGCGTGACCAGAACCGGTGTGTCGGTATTCAGGGGCTGAAGTGCATTCATCCAATAGGTCAGGCTGATCTCGGAACCGGCTGATGGATTGTTTTTGGTTTCGAGGTAGTTCCAGCTCGCCCAGGCCTTGCGTTTGCGGGGCATCAAGCGTGTGTCGGTATGCAGGATGGCAGTGTTCGGGCGGTACCGAATGCGGGAGAGGATGTCGCGTTCGCGCTGGCTGGGGGTCTCCAACAGCGCCAGCGCCTGGTCGCTGTGCGTGGCGAGAACAACATCGTCAAACAAGGCGCTTTTGCCGGACTGACTGTGAACGAGAACCCCGCGTGGTGTTCGTTCCACCGATGTGATGTCCTGGCTGAGATATGTGCGTCCGGAAAAATCGGCGTGCAAAGCATTCACGTAATGCTGGCTGCCGCCTCGTATGGTGCGCCAGGCCGGGCGGTCGGCCAGCTGAAGCAGGCCGTGATTGATGAAGAAGCGAAAAAAGGTACGGGCCGGGTAGTGTTTCATCTGCTCGGATGGCGAGGACCAAATGGCGGCACACATCGGCAGGACATGATCATTGCGGAACGTGTCCGAATAACCCTCCTCGCGCAGGAATTCATCGAGTGTACGGGTGTCGCTGGTCAGGTCCGCGCGTTCGGACTGGCGATAAAGCCGCAGCAGGTCGGACACCATGCGCCACATGCGCGGACGCAAGAGATTGCGCTTCTGTGCAAAAAGGCCTGCAGGGTTGGAGGAATATTCGAAACTACCGCTGCCAAGCGAAGCCGCGAAGGACATGTCGCTGCCGGCGGTTTCCACCTCAAGCACATTCAGAAGTGCCGTGAAATTCGGGTAGTTGCGCGGGTTGTAAACAATAAAGCCTGTGTCGACGTCAACGCCTGCTCCATCAACTTCAACAGAGCGTGTATTTGCATGGCCTCCGAGCCGGTCTGCGGTCTCGTAAAGTGTGACGTCGTGGATCTTTGACAGGTGCCAGGCGGCGGACAGACCGGATATTCCCGAACCGATCACTGCGATTTTGCGACGTGTATGCCTAGCCATGTCCGTTCCCCGATGCTGATGACAGGTCTACGTCTGCGGGGGCGGCGTGGATCACTGCGAATGTCTAGTGATCCGTTCTTGGCTTGGACGCGTATCATTCATTATGTACGTTGCACTCGATACCAAGGATGCCGCCGGACCCGGCCTGGGCATTCTCAGTCAGGGGGGGGGAGCGGTTAGTCCGGTCACCATGTTGCGTGCTCAATTGACGAATGCCGACTTGGCCCAGCTTCTGCAGCGCGTCGCGCGCGACAGGGACCGCGAGGCCTTTACCCAGATTTTCGATCATTTCGCGCCCAAGGTTAAAGCCTTCCTGCGACGTCGCAACGTGTCGACAGCATTGGCTGACGACGTGACCCAGGAGGCTATGCTGGCGGTGTGGCGCCGGGCCGAGAAATTCGACCCGAGCAAGGCGGCTGCGTCGACCTGGATCTTCACGATCGCGCGCAATTTGCACATTGATCATTTCCGCAGGCAGGCCCGGGCGAACAAGCTGGACGAGCATGATCCGCACTTCCAGCCGGTCGGCGAACAACAGCCTGACGAGCTGCTCTCGCGCAGCCAAGATGTAAAAACTGTTAGTGAGGCCTTGTCAGTGCTTCCTGACGAACAACGTATGGTGCTGGAGTTAGCCTTCAACGAGGGCCTCTCCCACAGTGATGTCGCTGAGCGGCTATCACTACCCCTAGGAACCGTTAAGTCGAGAATACGGCTCGCGATGCAGAGGCTTCGCGGAGCACTTGGAGAAGTTGAATGACCCGGCGCGGAGAGATGCTGGACGATGCGTGGTACATGGACTACGCAGCCGGCACACTAAAAAGCGAAGGCGAAGACGTGCTCTTGGCAGCTCATGTAGAGTTGTCCAGTGAAGCGCGTGGTCGTGTGGACGAGCTGGAAAAGATTGGTGCGGCGCTGTTGATGATGGCGCCTGAAAACGAGCCGCTTCCTTTCTCTGCTGATGATCTTTTAGCTGCCGAGGGCGCTCTGGCTGCGGGAACGAGTGCGCCTGCGCGTAATCAAGACGCCTATGTGCCCCAGGCGCTCAGTGGTTTTCTCCAGCGCATTAATAAGAATATCCGCTGGGAGTTCCTCGGCCCCGGGTTGAACAAGGCGATGTTGTGGACCGGTCCGAGTGGAGAAAAGCTTTGGCTGCTCAAGGCACAGCCGGGTGTTGCCATTCCCCATCACGGCCACAATGGGTCTGAGCTGACGCTCGTGCTCAAGGGCAGTTTCTGGGATGGAGAACAGCAATACCGTCCCGGTGATGTCGAATATGCGGATGAAGAGGCCGAGCACGACATACGCATTGACGAGGGCGGCGAGTGTATTTGTCTGGCCCTGACCCGCGGCAAGCTGCGTTATGACAACCCGATCCTGAAGCTTTTCCAGGTCTTTACCGGGCTCTGAAGCAAGCCTTTGCTGCAGATTTCTCGAAACTTTCCGGGGCCTGTGCTATCCAGCGTTAGCGATAGCATTCGAGGTAACGGGTTTGCGAACCAGAGCCAACAAGCAAAGCGGTGCAACGATTAAGGACGTGGCTGAGCGCGCAGGCGTTTCCGCGATGACGGTGTCCCGGGTCCTCAACGGTGAATCCCGGGTGCGAGACGAGACGCGCGCACGTGTCCTTGAGGCGATGAAGGCCCTTGATTATCGGCCCAACATCTCTGCCCGGAGCTTGGCCAAGGCGCGCAGTTTTTTCCTCGGCCTCCTCTATAACAACCCCAATCCAGGCTATGTCAGCGAGCTGCTGGTTGGCATGATGAACCGGTGCCGACAGGCCGGTTATCATCTGGCGATCGAGGACAGTGGTGCCACGGATTCGCATTGGGCAAATGCGGTGGAGTTGGTGTTGCGCACATCCAATTTCGACGGTGTTATCCTGCCTCCGCCGGTCTGCGATTTTCCCTCCGTTCGAAATGCTCTGGAAGATATGGGCGTGCCCTATGTCCGGATCGCGCCAGAAGAAGACCAGAAGTCTCAGCCAAGTGTTGTCACAGATGACCGCGACGCGGCGGAGCGCATGACGAATTATCTGCTGGAGCTGGGCCATACCCGCATAGGCTTTATACGTGGAGATACCGAACACGGGTCCAGCCGGCAACGCGAGGCCGGTTTCCGAGCCGCGCTTGACAAGGCCGGTATCACCTTGCGCGATGATTGGGTCCAGCCTGGACGTTTTACGTATCGTTCGGGCCTTGTTGCGGCAGAGAACCTTCTGCGCGGTGATGATCGGCCAACAGCCATTTTCGCCTGCAATGACGACATGGCAGCGGCTGTTGTCGCAGTTGCAAACAAGCTGGGTCTGGATGTGCCAAGCCAGCTTTCCGTAACCGGTTTTGATGACACACAGACGGCGACGACCCTGTGGCCACAATTAACAACTGTTCGGCAGCCGATTGCCCAGATGGCGACTGCGGCCGTCGACATTTTGACCCGTGCCCTGGAACAGGGCAGCGAGGGTGGAGATGTCGAAATTCGCCTTATACCCTGTGAGCTTATCGTGCGGGGTTCTACCGCCCCGCCAGCCCGTTAGCGCATGAATTGAGCGCGGCAACGGCATTGTCCTAATATATTATTATTGCGCGCCTTTTTCTGTAACTTGGCTCGTCTGGTTGTGCGGCACAACTTTGTTACGAAAAAACAATGCGTTAACCATGGTGTTTACGAGTGTTGGAATATTCGTATAACACCAAAGATTGTGTCAAAGCATTGATTTAATTGACTTAATTCAAGCTCTCGTGCCAGGCGTATTGCAACGCTTGAATTAGGGTTTGGTTAGAAGAATCGTCGACATTTACCATGATGTGTGCGGCTCCCTCTGAGCACGCACAGCGTGTGTATCTGCTTGCAACGATTCAAACGAGGCTCTCATGTCCGACTGGCGCAGCGCTCCTGAAATGGACCCGGAAGTGATCAACACCCTGATCGCTGCAGTCGGGAAGGAAGCGTTTTCCGCGATGAAACAGCAATTCATCGACGATCTTCGTTCACTCTACGGGGCTTATTCCGAAGCCCATGCTAACCACGACAGTGAGACCGCGCGCCAGACCGCGCATGCGCTCAAAGGCGCGGCGGTCAATATCGGCCTGAAACAGCTCGGCGCGCTTGCCGCCGCTCTGGAGGCTGGGGACACTTCACAGGCTGACGCGTTGGGCGCGGTGTTTGCCGTCTCCGTGGATCATCTAGAGGCTGCGGCGTGATGAGTGAGGTCGCCGCCAATACGATCGAGTTGCCGGCCCGTCTGGACGTGCCTGCCGCCGAAGCCCTGCTGGCCGAACTGCTGGAGTTTCGGGGCCGCGACTCTGATCTCGTCATTGCCGGCTCCGATGTTGGACTGGTCGACACGCCCGCCATTCAAATCCTGATGAGCGCCGCGCGCGATCAGGCTGCGCGCAAGCGCGCTTTCACCCTGAATGAACCGAGTGCCGCCATTCGCGAAGCCATGGAGCTGATGGGCCTCGAGAATGAACTAGCCAACTGGAGGGGATGCAATGAGTAAACGTGTACTGGCCGTGGATGACTCAAAGACCATGCGCGACATGGTCGCATTCACGCTGAAGCGTGAGGGCTTTGAAGTTGTCGAGGCCGAGGACGGCGTTGAGGCGATAGAGGTCTCTACCACCGGTGAGTATGACCTGGTGATTTCCGACGTGAACATGCCCCGCATGGACGGCATCACGCTGGTTGGAAAGCTTCGGGAAAACCCCAAATTCCGCGCCACACCGATCCTCATCCTCACAACCGAGGCCGATCAGTCCAAAAAAGAAGCCGGCAAGGCCGCCGGCGCCACGGGCTGGATCGTCAAGCCATTTGACCCTGACCAGTTGGTGAACGTTGTCCGCCGGGTTTGCCGATAGTTTGAAGACTGGAGAAGACGGGTGAACGAGCTCGAACAATTCAAGCAAACGTTTTTCGAGGAATGCGAGGAGCTGCTCCAGCGCTTCGAGGAAGTTGCTGTGACATTGGTCGCGGGGGCGAATGATGCCGAGGTGCTCGACGACATTTTCCGGACCGTTCACTCAATCAAGGCCGGCGCCGGGGCCTTCAAATTCCAGCGGCTGGCTACGTATTGCCATGAATTCGAGAATTACATGGACCTGGTCCGGGGCGGCAAGCTCCTCCTGATTGAGGGGGATCCCGATCTCGTTGTTCAGGCCGGCGATATCCTGCAGGACCTGGTGGCCGCAGCCCGTGCAGGCCTGGAAGCCCAGTCCGGTATCGAGGATGAGATCCTTGAAATTCTCCGCAATAAAACCGGTGCGCCGCAATCTACCGTGCAGGCCGGCACCGACGATCAGACCAGCGGCGCTGCTGGCGCAGGTTTCACGATTAAATTCCGTCCCCACCGGGCGATGTATGAGACAGCCAACGAGCCACAGCTCCTGTTGCATGCCCTCAAGAGCCTGGGCGAGATGTCGATTTCGACCAATGCGGAGGCTCTGCGGGACCTGGTCAAGCTGGACCCGCTGGAAGGCTATCTGAGCTGGGATATCGAGCTTCGCGGGGACGCTATTACCCGTGAAAGCGTCGAGGAAATTTTTGAGTTTGTTGATGGCGACTGCGACTTGCTCATCGAGGAAATTGAGGCGGCTGTCGACGTGACCGACGTTGACATGCCGGATGTGGCTGTTGAGACCACGCTCGTTCCTGCGTCCGGTGCAACCAACGAAGCCCAGACAATCGCTGCTGCGGCCCAGACTACGTCCATTCGGGTCGACCTGGAGCGTATCGACCGTCTCGTGGACATGGTTGGCGAGCTGGTTATCGCCCAGGCGATGGCGCTGGACAGCCTGTCCGAGCTTGTGGACATCCGACACGTCAATCAGCTGCAGGCGCTGGAAGACCTGACCATGCGCACCCGTCAGCTCCAGGAAGGCGTCATGGCTGTACGCATGCAGCCGCTCAAGGCGCTATTTTCCCGCTTCCCGCGCGTCGTGCGCGACCTCTCCAAAAAGTTGGACAAGAATGTCCGTCTTGAACTTCAGGGCGAGGGGACGGAGGTCGACAAGACGATTATCGAGGAGCTCAGCGATCCGCTGACTCACATGATCCGGAATTGTATGGATCACGGTCTGGAGACGCGCGAAGAACGTGCAGAAACCGGCAAGGATGAGCAAGGCGTCGTCAAGATTTCAGCCGAACATCGCAATGGCAGGATCCTGATCCGTGTAGCGGATGATGGAAGAGGGCTCAGCCTCGAGAAAGTCCGTCAGAAAGCGATCGACAATGGTCTGATCGATGAGAGCGCCGAGTTGTCCAAGGAAGAGATCGAGGCGCTTATTTTCATGCCTGGCTTCTCAACGGCAGCGGCTATTTCGGATGTTTCCGGTCGAGGGGTCGGCATGGATGTCGTCCGCCGCAACATTCAGAAGCTCGGCGGCCGCGTGACCGTGGAGTCTGAAGAAGGCAAGGGTTCGACCTTTACGCTAGCGCTGCCGCTCACTCTCGCTGTGCTTGACGGGATGTTGATCTCCGTCGCCGGCGAGCGGTTTGTTGTCCCACTCTCGACCATTGTCGAAACTGTCTTGCCGGACCCGAATTCTGTGCGCCAGTTGCCGGATGGAGGAACAGTGATGTCGATCCGGGGCGAGACCATACGCCTGATCGATGTCTGTGCAGCCATGAATGTTGACCGGTCCGGACAACCGGAACCGCTGCGCAAGCTCGCCGTTATAGTGGAAACCGAATTTGGTCGTCGTATCGGCCTAATTGTGGACGAGCTGCTGGGCCAGCAGCAAGTCGTCATCAAAAGTCTGGAAGCCAATTACCGCGCCATATCGGGTGTGGCTGGTACTGCCATCCTGGGCGATGGCCGGGTTCGTCTGATACTCGATATCGACGGCCTGGCGTCCATGGAAGTGCCGCGTACCGATGGCGGCCAGACGAGTATCAAACCCCTTGACACCAACCGCGTCTCTTCGGGAGGGCAAAGCGCATGACAGCTGAGGAAGCCGTAATGGCAACAGCCGAGGCCATAGCAAACGGGCGGGAATCCGCACCGGGCCAGAAACAGTATGTGAGTTTCGCCGCAGGAGCAGAGCAGTACGCGGTGGACATTATGTCTGTCAGGGAAATCAAGGGTTGGACGGAAGTGACCAGTCTTCCAAACCAGCCCGAGCATGTCCGCGGAGTGCTCAATCTGCGCGGAGCGGTGTTGCCGATCATTGATCTGCAATGCCGACTGGGAGGGGGGTTGACCGAAACCACTCAGCGCCACGTCATCGTGATCGTGGCTGTGAAGGACCGGCAGGTGGGACTGCTGGTCGACGCGGTTTCAGACATTCTCGATGTGTCCGACGACACGATCCAACCGGTCCCGGAAACCAATTCAAAGGAAGACGCCCGCGTTTTCTCAGGTTTCCTGACTGATGCAGATCAAATGGTCGCGATGCTGGATCTCGAACGCCTGCTGGGTGCCGAGATCCTCGACCAATCCCAATCCGAAGATTCACCCGTTCAGTGAAAGCGACCAGAGGACTTTCTTCCATGACTTATGCTTACAACAACACGAATAGCCGTTCCTCCGGCGACGCTGGTCGCCGTGATCAATTGCTGACCTCCGCCGCCATTTTTGGTGGAGCCGCAGCCGCATTTGGTGCGGTGGCCTGGACGGCCGCTGGCGCGGGGCCGGTTGCCGCCCTGCTGGCCGGCGTCCCGCTGGCGGCGATTTTCGGCGCCTATAACTATTTCCGAGGAAATACCTCGGCTGCTCCAGGTGGCGCGTCCACCCATGAAATGGCGGCCAAGCTGGATGCGCTCGATCGGGTGCAGGCGGTTATCGAGTTCGAGCTCGACGGCACCATCATTACTGCGAACGATGCCTTTTGTGGCGCGATGGGCTACGCGCTGGGTGAAATCCAGGGCAAGCACCACTCCATTTTTGCCGAACCGGAATACGCAGCCAGTACAGAATATCGGTCCTTCTGGGACAAGTTGCGCCGTGGCGAGTACGAGACCGGCGAATTCAAGCGCCTTGCCAAGGGCGGACGGGAGATCTGGATCCAGGCGTCCTACAATCCTGTATTCGACGAAACCGGGCGGCCCTACAAGGTCGTGAAATTCGCAACAGACGTCACCGAGCAAAAGCTCCGCAATGCGGACATGAGCAGCCAGATCGAGGCGATCGGCAAATCCCAGGCGGTGATCGAATTCAATCTCGATGGCACGATCATTACGGCCAATGAGAATTTCTGTTCGACCGTCGGCTATTCAGCCGAAGAAATCCGTGGCCGCCATCACTCGATGTTCGTCGATACCGAATATGCCGGCAGCCATGAATACAAGGAGTTCTGGGCCAAGCTGGGCCGTGGTGAATTTGACAGCGGAGAGTATGAGCGTGTCGGTCGGGGTGGAAAGCGGATCCTGATCCAGGCGTCCTACAACCCGATCTTCAATGCTGATGGAAAGCCTTACAAGGTCGTGAAATACGCAACGGACCTGACGGCCTCCGATCGCATGAAGGAGGTGTCACGCATCCAGGCGGCGCTGGACAGCACCACAACCAATGTCATGGTTGCCGATAGCGACTTCAATATCGTCTACATGAACCACTCACAACATGAGATGATGAAGTCCAACGAGGAGGCGCTTCGTACCGAGCTGCGCAATTTCGACGCCGACGATCTGGTCGGCAAGAATATCGATGTCTTCCACAAGAATCCGGCGCACCAGCGTCAGATGCTCGAACGCCTGACGTCGACCCACCGCACAGAAATCACTGTGGCTGGTCGTATCTTCGGCTTGATTGCCACGCCTGTTCTCGATGCGGAAGGCAATCGCCAGGGCATCGTGGTCGAGTGGGACGATCGAACCGACCGGGTCGCTGCCGAGAAGGCTGCTGCGCAAGAAGCGGCGGAGAACGCGCGTATCAAGGCCGCGCTCGACACAACAACGACCAATGTCATGGTCGCCGACCCGGATCTCAATATCGTCTATATGAACGCGTCCCAGCGCGACATGATGAAGACGGCAGAGAGCGACCTGCGCAAGGACCTGCCGAATTTCGACAGTAATAACCTGCTGGGTCAGAATATCGATGTCTTCCACAAAAATCCGGCGCACCAGCGCGGATTGCTGGCTCGCCTGACAAGTGCTTTCGAGACCGACATCAAGGTCGGTGGCCGCAGCTTCCATCTGATCGCCAGCCCTGTCATGGATGCGGAGGGAAATCGCGCCGGCACTGTCGTTGAGTGGAAAGACGAGACTGCCGAGAAAGCCATCGAGGCTGAAATCGGTGAGGTCGTTGCCGCTGTATCCTCCGGTGATTTCACAAAAACACTGACGCTGGAAGGCAAGGAAGGTTTCCTGCGAGCGCTGTCGGAAGGCGTCAACAGCCTTTCCTCGACCGTGGATGGTGTGCTGCAGTCGCTGGGCACAATGCTCGGCTCTCTGTCGCAGGGTGATCTCACTCAGCGCATCAATCAGGATTATCAGGGCGTCTATGGCGAGCTGAAGGAGAATGCCAACTCCATGGCTTCGACGCTGCAGGAGACCGTGAAGGCGATCTCAATGGCGTCCGAGGAAGTATCCTCCGGAGCTGAACAGATCTCTACCGGTGCATCCGACCTGTCACAGCGTACCGAACAACAGGCCGCCAATCTGGAAGAGACAGCCGCGTCGATGGAAGAAATGGCTTCGACCATCAAGCAGAATGCCGATAACTCCACCCAGGCCAGCCAGTTGGCTGTTACGGCTCGCGACAGTGCGGAAAAGGGCGGCAATGTCGTCTCCAACGCCGTCGATGCGATGGGCAAGATCGAAGACTCTTCGCGCCGCATCTCCGACATTATCGGTGTGATCGACGAGATCGCGTTCCAGACCAATCTCCTGGCCCTCAACGCGGCCGTCGAGGCCGCGCGAGCCGGCGATGCCGGTCGCGGATTCGCAGTCGTGGCTTCGGAAGTTCGCTCTCTGGCCCAGCGTTCAGCGCAGGCAGCGAAGGATATCAAGGACCTTATCGTTGACTCAACCGAACAGGTCCAGGGCGGTGTCGAACTGGTCAATGAAACCGGTGAAGCGCTTACCGATATCGTCGACAGCATCAAGAAGGTTGCGGATATCGTGGCCGAAATCTCGGCGGCGTCCCGCGAACAGGCGACGGGTGCTGATGAAATCAACACCGCCGTTACGCAGATGGACGAGATGACGCAGCAGAACTCCGCGCTGGTGGAAGAAAACGCTGCAGCCGCCAAGACGATGAATGACCAGGCAGGCCGTATGCGTCAGCGCATGAGCTTCTTCAACGCCGGCCAGGATAACGGCGGCTACGAGGCTCACTCTGCACCGGTCTCGCGTCCACAAGTCGTTGCGGGCGGCGGTGCCGGTGCCCGAGGTCTGCAGGCCGCGCTCGCGGAGAGCGTCGTGGATGACGAGGACGACTGGTCGGAATTCTAGGCGACAACAGGTCCTGAACGAGTAGACAAGAATGGCAATAACAGCTTCCAGACGAGCCGCAGGCGGTCGTGAATTTGCCATGCGAGACGCGGACTTCCGGGTCATTGCAGATACGATTTACGACCATGCGGGCATTGTGATCGGAGATCACAAGAAGGAGCTTGTCTACTCGCGCCTTGCCCGTCGCCTGCGCCAGCTGGGATTATCGGACTTCACGGCCTACCTGGCGCGTCTGGCTGGGCCGGACGGTGACAGCGAGCGCAATCACCTGATCAACGCGCTCACAACCAATCACACCAACTTTTTCCGCGAACCCCACCATTTCGAGTATATCAAGGACGTTCTGGTGCCGCATTGGAAAAAGCGCGCCGCGAAAACCGGTGACAAGACGTTGAAGGTCTGGTCAGCTGGAAGTTCTACTGGCGAGGAGCCCTACACGCTGGCCATGACGCTGGATGCAGCGCTCAAGGGTGACCCGGGCTGGAAGTGGAAAATTCTCGCGACCGATATCGACACAAACGTACTCACGCAGTGCCGTGAAGGCAGTTATCCGGCGTCGGCTATCAATGGCATTCCCAAGGGATACCGGTCCTATTGCGAGCGGAATCGTCGCGAAGGCGCGGATCGTTTCGTAATGTCTCAGGCCTTGAAATCGCGTCTGGTCTTCAATCGTCTGAACCTGCACGCGTCCTGGCCGATCAAGACCAAGTTCGATGCGATTTTTTGCCGGAATGTGACCATCTATTTCGATGGCCCGTCCAAGCAGCGCCTGATTGAGCGTTTCGTCACCCTGCTCAAGCCGGATGCCTGCCTGTTTCTGGGTCATTCCGAGAGCCTTCTGGGCGGCAAGGTCGACATGACGCCTGTCGGCCGCACCATCTATGCCTTCCGTGGAGGCGTGCACGATGTCTAGAGGCAATGCCGCCCGCAAGCGCGACGTGCCGGGCTCTACGCGTTATCACGACAAGTCCGCCGACAAATGGGTCGTCAAGGTCCTGCCCGGCGGATATCACGTGACGGAGGGCGCGGACGGCAGCGAGCTGATATCGACCGTGCTTGGATCCTGCGTCTCTGCGTGTATCTGGGACCCCGTCGTGGGCCTGGGTGGCATGAACCATTTCATGTTGCCGCACGATGATGCCGGCGTCTGGGGCGGTGCCAGCCTGGCCATGCGCTATGGCAATCACGCCATGGAAAGCCTGGTCAATACCCTGCTCAAGGCCGGGGCCGACAAACGCCGTCTACAGGTAAAGTTCTTTGGCGGTGGCAATGTCATGCAGCGAATGCGGGGTGTTGGCGACCAGAACGCAGACTTTGCGCGTCGATATGCAGACGCTGAGGAGCTGACTGTTGCGGCCTGGGATCTGGGCGGAGACCGCGGTCGCCGCATCATGTTTGACCCGGAAAGCGGCAAGGTCTGGCGAAAATTCCTCAGCACGTCTGCGCTGGGTGAGGTCACTGAAGTGGAATCCTCGATGCACAAGGCGCCTCCGCTTCGCAAGAAGAAAACCGATATCGAGCTGTTTTAGGGGAATTCATGCCGCGCAAGATACGGACATTGGTGGTCGACGACAGTGCCTTGATGCGGATGCTTATCCCGTCAATGCTCAAGCGCTCGCCTCATATCGAGGTGGTTGGCGCGGCGTCGAACCCGTTCGCAGCGCGCGAGATGATCAAGGATCTCAATCCAGACGTTATCACGCTGGACGTCGAGATGCCAAAAATGGATGGAATCTCTTTTCTCAACAAGATCATGACACTACGTCCCACTCCTGTGGTTATGGTGTCCTCGTTGACCCAGAAGGGCGCTGACATCACGCTCAAGGCGCTCGAGCTGGGAGCCATTGATTTTATAGGAAAGCCGACGCTCGATCTGGAAAAGAACATGCCTCTGCTCGCGGACGAGTTGATTGACAAGGTGCGCGCCGCCGCCGTTTCCAACGTCCGAGCCCACTCGCGCAAGGTGGAGGTGAAAGCCGCCCCGCCAGTCCAGTTCGACACGACAGAGGCAGTCGTGGCCATGGGCGCCTCCACCGGTGGTGTGGAAACGCTGGGGCGTGTCCTGGGTGCTTTGCCGCCGAACGCGCCGGGAATTGTTATCGCACAACACATGCCTGCGGCCTTCACCAAGCAATTCGCCGAGCGCATCGACAAATCGTGCGCGGTCAATGTGTCCGAGGCCGAACAGGGGCGGCGCATCCGTCCCAGATCGGTTTTTATCGCTCCGGGCGACCGGCACCTGGAAGTGCGTCGCTCCGGTGCGGATTATGTTTGCCAGCTGACGGACGAAGCACCGGTCAGTGGTCACAAACCGTCTGTTGACGTGCTCTTTAACTCGGTCGCCAAGGCGTGTGGAGCACAGGCGGTTGGCGTCATCCTGACCGGCATGGGCAAGGACGGGGCGGACGGTCTCAAGCGGATGCGGGACGCTGGTTGTCACACGCTTGGCCAGGACGAGGCGTCCAGCCTGGTCTACGGCATGCCGAAAGCTGCTTTTGAGGCCGGCGCGGTCGAGAGGCAGTTACCGGAAGATAAGATTCCATCAGCCATACTGCGGATCGTATCCGAGAGTGGCGACGTATTGCGTATTTAACCCGGTGCGATTTGGGCGCACCCAGCAGGACGAGTTCACGTTATGGGACAAGTTGCAGACTTCGATTCAGGACCAGAGGACGCCCGGATGCCCAAAACGCCGGTGGCGCGCCTGTTGTTGGGCACCATTGAGTCGGCAAACCTTGTCTTGAACGAAACAACCACGGATGTGGAAGCCCAGGCCCACCGACTGAGCTCCCTGTTTACCAGCCTGACCGATGCCTCCAGCGAGCAGACCGACCGGCTGGCCGCGCTCGTAGAGCAGATTTCTTCCGTTGAGTATGATGGTGGCGAGGTCGACCTTGTCGCCTTGCCGCGCATTCTTGAGGAATCGCTGGAAGAGGTCACCGAGCGCATTCTTGTTCTGTCCAAGCAGGGCGTGTCCCTGATCTATTCCCTCGACGAGATTCTGGAAGAGATTGACGAGCTCCAGAGTTGTATCACCGAAATCGAGGCGATTAACCGACAGACGCGACTGCTTTCGCTGAACGCCCAGATCGAAGCGGGACGTGCGGGTGATGCGGGAGCGGGTTTTCAGGTCGTTTCAACGGAGATGCACACGCTTTCCAGGCGCATTGACGCGCTTTCGGAAAAGATGCGTGGCAGTACGGGAATTGTGACCCGTTCGATCAAGGAGGTCATCGCCTCAATTCGCACCGAGTATGAAGAGCTCAGCGAAATCGGCGCGATGGACCTGACCCAGCAGATCGACGCCAAGGAGCATCTGGAAATTCTGCTCAACGCACTGGTGGCCCGCAATGGTCAGATCCAGGGCGTGTTGGGCCATTCCACTGACACGGCGCGTCGAATCTCCGACGAGATCCGTGAGGTGGTCATGGCCATGCAGTTTCAGGACCGTATGAAACAGCGCACGGACGCGGTCGTGAAGGCCTTCGATGCCGTGGCGCAATTCCTTGATGAACATCCGGATCTTCTCGCTGATGATTCCGGGTGTGATACGCTCAAGCAGAATATCCTTGATTCCATCACACTGTCGGATGTTTGCCGCGAATTCGGCCAGCGTTTCGGAGTGGAGGATGATGGGGCTAGCGCGTCGCCGTCCGGCGATGGCGATCTCGATATTGAACTATTCTAAGGGGGAGAAGAATGGAATACACCGCTGACCACTCAGGAGAGGCGCTGCACGTGCGCATTTCCGGCGTTCTGACATTTGATGATCACGAACGTTTCAAGGCCATCGTCAAGCTTATTGCTACGGGCTCTGAAACTCAGATTACCCTTGACCTCGGCCAGACCAAGATGATCGATTCCGCGGGTATCGGCATGTTGCTTCTGGCGAATGACAAGGCCGTCAAGGAATCGAAAAAGATGTCATTGACCGGCGTAAACGGCCATGTGGCCAAAGTTATCGAACTTTCCAAGGTCGATCAGATCATTCCGATCGCCTGATAAGGGCCTGTCATGATTGCCAAACCCAAGCCGACCGAGGCAGACGTCGCTTCCGCGACCATCGAAGCAAATGATGCGCGTGTCCTGATTGTTGATGATTTGAGATCATCGCGCATGCTCATCGGCAGCGTGCTGAAGGCTGTAGGGTTTTCCAACCTCGACTATGCCGTAGACGGAGTGGATGCGCTCGAGAAGTTCCGTGAATTCGAGCCGGATGTCGTTGTCCTCGATATTGTTATGCCGCGCATGGACGGATTCGAGGTTTGCCACGAGATCCGCAAAACACTGCAGAGCGATGTGCCCATCCTGATCCAGTCCGGTGTCCAGGAGGGCAATCAACGCGTTCGGGCCTTCGATGAAGGCGCCAGCGATCTTGTGTCAAAGCCGATCAATGCCGCCGAACTGGTCTCGCGTTTGCGCCTTCACATTGAACGCCGGCGTATGATCGACCGTCTCCAGCGCTACCAGCACCGAATGGAAGAGGAGCTGCAAACGGCGGAAGCCATGCAGATGTCACTTCTTAAATCGCCGGAGGAATTAGAAGCACTGACCCAGCCGAAGGGCGCAGAGGTGGAAGCCTTCTACCGGGCGTCACACAAGCTCGGCGGTGACCTCTGGGAAGCGTTCGAAGTCGACGAGGACCGGTTCGGCCTTTTGATGTTCGACTTGTCCGGTCATGGTGTGTCGGCGGCGATCAACGCGTTCCGGCTCCACATGCTGGTCAATTCATACAAGGATTTGAGAGGGGACCCGGCCAGGTGGCTTGCTCAGGTGTCTGCCGATCTCTACCGCATGCTGCCGGTTCAGCATTTCTCGACAGGATTTTACGGGGTATTTGACCGCCGCGACAAGACGTTGACCTATGCCGCCGCAGGCGCGCCGACCCCGGTGCTGATCCGCGACGAGGAAGCGATCGAGCTCGATGGCAGCGGTGTCATCATGGGGTGTCTTCCCAGCGCGGAATACACCAATCACCGGCTCGAGCTGCGGCCGGGCGATCAATTGTGTCTCTACAGCGATGCTCTCTACGAGGACTTCGAAGACCCGACCCGGTCACTGGAGGTCGGGGATCTGGTTGATCATATCCGCACTGGTCTCGCCAATCGACAGCCGGCCGGGTTTGCAGACGCGCTTGTCCGTAGCATCTTTGGTCATTTCCCGGACTCCATGCCGGATGATCTCACCATTTTGCGACTGGAAGTACGAGCATGATGGCAGAGCTCGCGAGCCGTGCGACCGAAGGAAAGGTCTGGGCGCGGTTCAAGGATACACGCCTTTCCCGCCTTCTTCCCGAGGTGCTTGGGGCTGAGCTCGACGACGCCATTGCCCACGACGAGGAACCGGATTTCTCGACGATCGGGATTGTAATTGTTGACGACGCCCACGCCGATATACTAGCCGCGGCGCGTGCGCAGACCGATTGCATTATCCAGACCATACTGATTTCGGTGGATGCTTCGCCGGGCCGGGCCGATTTTGTCCTGCCGGTGGATGTTGATGCCCAGGTGCTCAGCTCTGTTTACACAGCAGCGAACGAGTTTCGTTCCCAGGTCGTCAGCTTGCGCCGTGATGTGGCCGGCCGCCAGTCCGCTGTTGGCACAATCAACCACGGTCAGTTCGTGCTCTCTACGCTGGATGAGGCGCGTAATCTTGCAACCATGCTGGCTCTGGCCTGCCCGAACTCGGACCTGGTGGCGATTGGATTGCAGGAATTGCTGATTAACGCGGTTGAGCATGGCAATCTTGAGATTACCGCACAGGAGAAACAGGATCTGCTCCTCGATGGGAAATGGCGCGATGAGGTTGAGCGCCGCCTCAACAGCGAGGAATATGCAGGCCGTGTGGTGCTGGTGAATTTCCAGCGGGGCGAATGCATGATCTCGATCACGATCCAGGATGATGGTGACGGGTTCGAATATGACAATGACGCCGCGAGTGACATGCCGAGTGAAGGGTATCGGGGGCGCGGCATTGCCATGGCTCGTGATCTGTCCTTTTCCAGCCTGACCTATCTCGGGCGTGGCAACCTGGTGGAAGCGACAATCTTGCTGCAAAACGAATAGACCGTCTTTAAGAGTTCACTGGATTTCCGGCTCTGGCTCCGCTAGGCGAGCCATCAACGAATATTGGAGGATGTTCAGTGCGCGTTTCAATCACTGCCGCCGTGTCCGCTCTTGCGGCAATTTCCACGATCTGCTCCGCCGGTCAGGCCCAGTCCGTCGACGATGGCCGGGACGAGACATGGGCCCGTGCCCAGGCCGAGGCGCGCGCCCGGATTGAGCGACGCATTCGACCGCAGCAGGCACGCAATGTGATCCTGTTTGTCGCGGATGGAATGAGCATCCCGACGATTACGGCCGCGCGAATTTTCGATGGCCAGGAAAACGGGCTGGGCGCCGATGATGTCGAGCACCTGCTCAGCTTCGAGAGTTTCCCGGACGCCGCCCTGGTGCGGACTTACTCCACCGATGCCCAGGTTCCCGATTCAGCGAACACCGCCTCCGCGATGGTGACGGGCGTGAAGACACGCAATGGCGCGTTGAGTGTGCGTGGTGACCAGTTCCTGGACGTTTGTGATGGAACCTCCACGCCGCCGGCGACCCTGGTGGAGCTGGCAGAAGGCCGTGGCATGTCCACCGGCATTATATCCACCGCACGGATCACTCATGCGACCCCGGCTGCAGCCTATGCCCACTCGGCATCTCGGCAATGGGAGCTTGATACGGTCCTGCCGGAAGAGGCCGTCGCGGCGGGTTGTGAGGATATTGCCGCCCAATTGCTGTCCTTCGATCATGGCGACGGACTGGATGTCGTGCTGGGGGGCGGGCGTCAGGCTTTCCTGCCAGACGGTGAAGGCGGACGTCGTGGAGATGGCCGCAACCTCATGCAGGAATGGGCTGATCGTGGTGGTGTCACCGCAACTACTGCCAACGAGTTCCGTGCCATCTCGTCCGATGATGAAGCGCCGGTCCTTGGCCTCTTCACCGGCAGCCACCTGGCTTTCGAAGCGGACCGGGTCGATGAGGAGGAACCATCCCTCGCTGAGCTCACATCCTTCGCTGTTCGCCGGCTGGAGAATGATGAGGCCGGTTATGTCCTGCTCGTCGAGGCCGGTCGGGTTGACCACGCCCATCACGCAACCAACGCCTATCGGGCCTTCACGGACATGCAGGCGTTCGCGGACGCGATTGCCGCAGCGGCCGAGCTGGTGGATCTGGACGAAACACTGATCCTAGTTACCGCCGACCATGGCCACACGATGACGATTTCGGGATATCCGGCTCGCGGCAACCCGATCCTGGGGCTGGTCCGTTCTACCAATATGGAAGAGCCAGGCGGTGAGCCTCGCCTGACATTCGACGCCACCGGTCGCCCCTATACAACGATTGGCTATGCGAACGGTCCGAATACCCGAGCAGAAGATGACGAGGCCCTGACGGAAGACGAGGTGATGGCGACCAGCTACCGGCAGGAAGCGACTGTTCGCCGTCCATCCGAGACCCATTCAGGTGCTGATGTTGCCTTGTTCGCCAATGGACCGCGCTCGCACTATTTCAGCGGATCGATGGAGCAGAACACGATTTTCCACCTCATCAAGGCCGCGCTCGGCTGGGACGGTGACGCGGGCGAGCAGGAGTAAATCGAATATTCAGCTAGGGTTCAGGCCATCAAGCCCCTAATGTACCCATCTTAGGGAATGCGCGGTGCTTAGCGCGGCGCATTTGGGAAAAGGGGATAATGATGAAGTTTGTTCTTGCGATCTCGGCGAGTGTTCTGGCGCTGGGCAGTAGTGCATTTGCACAGGATTTCACCCAACCGGCAACGGCTGGCAGTGTGTCGCTGAATTCCGGCTTTTCGCCGGATCCGTATACGGCACAGATTACGTCTGGGGGCACGATTTCCGCTTCGACGATCAGCGGCAGCTGTCGCGGCTGGATTGCCAACGCGCCGGACTATTCGGTTTCCTATGGCGCCGGCAACACGTTTGATCTTACAATTGGCGTCGATTCCAACAGTGACACGACGCTGGTGGTTAATGGCCCCAATGGCAACTGGTATTGCGATGATGACGGCGGCGCAGGCCTCAACCCGCTGCTCTTCTTCGCCAATCCGCAGTCCGGCCGGTATGATATCTGGGTTGGTTCCTACCAATCCGGTGAATACGCGAGCTCGACGCTCTCGGTGTCCGAGATTGGCCAGATTGCCGAGCATTATGACCAGCCGACGGTTTATGGTCCGGACTTCAGCCTGCCCGCTCTCTTCGGTACGGTCAGTCTGAATTCAGGATTTGCGCCGGATCCGTATCGGGTGAACGTGGTCTCCGGTGGTCAGTTCTCCGCTTCGGACGTGCGTTCGGGCTGTCGTGGCTGGGTGTCCGGTGCGCCGGACTTTGAACTCAGCTTTTCGGCCGGTTCACTGCCGTTGATCATCTCGGCGAATTCGGGTTCCGATACGACGCTGCTGATCAACGATCCGAATGGCAACTGGCACTGTGATGATGATGGCGGCAATGCCGGTCTGAATCCTGCCGTGACCCTCCACAACGCCATGTCGGGCACTTATGATGTCTGGATCGGCTCATATTCGCAGGGTGAAAACGCCAACGCGACACTCTCGATCTCAGAGCTCTACAGCGAATAGTCAGGTTGGACTCGTATCAGAAGAGGCTGCGGCAATCCGCGGCCTCTTTTTTTGTGCGGCGAACCCCGGCACTCTGTTCTCACGGAGGTTGTCATGCGCATTTTTCTGTCCGGCCTCGTCGTCCTCGTCGCGGCGGTTCTTATCGGTGTTTTCAGGATCCTGCCGGCGCATGTTGATAACGACATGAACCGCGTGCATCCGCATGCGCCTTATCCCATCTCGGGTCAGGCAAGCGACTTGCACGAGGCGTTGCGCGTCGCAGACCTGCATTCGGATATGTTGTTGTGGATGCGCAATCCGCGGCGCTGGAATGGTCGTGGGCACACGGATATTCCGCGCCTGGCCCATTCCAATGTTCGTTTGCAGGTGTTCGCCAGTGTCACCAAGACACCGTCCGGACAGAATTACGAGAGCAATTCCGCGGACAGCGACAATATCACCGCGCTGGCTGTCGTTCAGCGCTGGCCCGTGGATACCTGGAATTCGCTGTTTGCTCGCGCGCGCTTTCATGCCCGTCGCCTGCAACGTGTCGAACAGGCGGGCGATGAATTGGTGATCGGGCGAACGTCTTCTGACCTGCGTATTGCGCTGGAAGATCCGCAAGGGCCAATGGTTGCGCTGTTGGCCACGGAAGGTGCTCATTCGCTCGAAGGCGACATCGACAATCTCCAGCGGCTCCATGACGAGGGCTACCGGATTCTCGGCTTGCACCATTTCTTCGATAATGCGCTTGGTGGTTCGTTACATGGGCTGGATGGCGCCGGGCTCAGCGCGTTCGGAGAGCAGGTCGTACTGCAGGCGGTCGAGATGGGCATGGTTATCGACGTCGCCCATTCTTCTCACCAGGTCGTGCGAGATGTTCTGGCCCTCGGTGAAGTCCCGGTGATCGTTTCCCATACGGGCATCTACGGTCATTGTCAGACCCAGCGCAATTTGCCGGACACCCTGATGCGCGAGATCGCCGAGGCCGGTGGACTGATCGGGATTGGCTTCTGGGCCGACGTGACTTGTGATGACAGCCCGGCCGGCGTGGCGCGCGCGATTGTCGCTGCGGTCAATCTGGTTGGCGTTGATCACGTTGCCCTCGGCTCTGATTATGACGGCACAATCACTGCCAGCTTCGACGGAGCGGAGCTTTCGGTTCTCACGCACGAACTTTTGCGCCTGGGCGTCTCCCCGGAGGCGGTCGCCCAGATCATGGGAGAAAATGCGATCCGCTTTTTCCTGGCAAATCTGCCCGAAGGTCGAGGCGAATGATCCGGCGCGCGCTGTGGCTGGTCTTCGGTCTGTTGATGACAGGCCTGGCGGTGGCCGGCGCTTTGTTACCGCTCTTGCCAACCACGCCTTTCCTGTTGCTTGCCGCCTATGCCTTTGCCCGCAGCTCCAGACGCTTGCATGACTGGCTGTTGAATCACCGCAGTTTTGGCCCGCTGATCCGCAACTGGCGTGATTATGGTGCCATCGACCGCACCTCCAAGGTCATCGCCATACTGGTGATGATCGGGGCGTTTGCATTGAGCTGGTTCATGGGGCTGGGCTGGTGGATCCTTCTCACCCAGGCGCTGGTGCTCAGCGCTTCTGCGACCTTCATCCTCTCCCGACCCAGCGGGCCGGGAGAGAAAAAGGCGCGTCAGCGTTCGCCGTAAAGTAGGTCTGCGCTGTCGCAGTGCCAGCAGCTGTCCGCACCGATCGGGCTGCCCGGCGGGATAGCGGTATCGGTGCCGGTCAGGTCCTCTCCATTGTCGATGCGTTCAAGGCCGGCCTCTATGCGTTGTGCCAACCAGTTGCGATGGGCGTTCGATCCGCGGGACAGGAAGCGCTGCAGCCCCGTCAGTCGGGAGCGGCCGAGGGATGCGACTGCCGGGTTGTCCGAACGCGCGAGGGCCAGAAGCCGGTCGGCATATTCGGTCTGAACGGCTTCGCGGATTGGCGCCAGGCGCGCGGCTTCTCCTCGCGGCGCGCTGAAGACAGCCGCCTCCACGGTGGAGAAAAGCTCATCAGGTCCCAGCTGGCTCTCATCGCGGGCCCACTGGTCAGCAATCCGCGCCACACGACCTGTGGACAGCATCACGGTCAGGCTGATGCGACTGGCCGCGGCCGCAGCGTCACGGCGGCTGAAGGCCGGGTAGAGCGAGGAGTTGAACAACTCGCGCGTCGCGGCGGCATCATAATCGGCAAAGGGAGCCGGGGCGAGTAGCGCCAGCGTCTGGTCGTTGATGTCGAGAAACGACGGGTCCAGTGTTGCTGCCAGCGCTGTCAGGGCATCTCGCTGATCGGCTGCGGAAGCCGCGCTCAGGCCAGAGGCACCGCTCGCATTGGTCTCATAGGCAAAGTAAATTCCACCAAGTGTCTTGGCCGCAGCTTCGGCCTGGTAGCGATGGTACAGATAGATTGGCGGGAAAACACCGCGCAGCGCGCTGAGCGGCTGTTCGGCGCTCATTACTTGCTGACCAAAACCGGCCATCGCCGCATTGCGCACATCGATCACCTCCCGCAGTTCGGCCACCGGGTCCGGTCCGTTGTCCCAAAGATTGGCCAGCGGATGAGCCGCGTTGGCACCGCGCGCGTGGAGATCGGTGATGTAGAGCAAGCCGTCATTACGGGCGTCCTCAAGCACGCCTTCGATCAGGTTCGCTTCCTCCGACGCCGTTTCGGCCTGTCCATAGAGCCAGGAAACAGCGGTAATGTCCCATTCGCCGATATCGGTGTCATAGGCCCGTGAGACATCGAACTCGCCGGCATCATTCATGCGCACCCACGGTGCGGGATAATCCATCACCGAAGCCCGGCTGTTGATGCTGGCCGCGAAATTATGGGCCAGGCCGATTGTATGTCCGATCTCGTGCGCGGACAGCTGACGAATTCGGGCGAGGGCCAGTTCCATCGGGTCGTCTGCAGCGCCACTTCCTGTGCCATTCACACCCAGGAGGCCTTCAAAGATCATGCGATCCTGGCGTACGCGCTGGCTGCCCAGGATAACATGGCCCTTGATGATCTCGCCGGTGCGCGGATCGATGACAGAGCCGCCATAGGACCAGCCACGGGTCTGCCGATGCACCCACTGGATCATGTTGTATCGAGCGTCGGCCGGATGTGCGCCTTCCGGAAGGAGCTCGACCCGGTAGGCGTTTTCAAATCCGGCGGCCTCGAAGGCCTGTGCCCACCAGTTTCCACCCTCGATCAGGGCCTGGCGGATGACTTCGGGGGCACCCCGGTCGACGTAATAGACAATCGGTTCGGCAACCGGGCCGGAGGAGGCTGACGGATCTGTTCGCTGCAGGCGGTGGCGCAGGGCGAATGAGCGGCGGACCGGCTGGTCCAGCGGTGCCGCCATGTCGTAGACGCTGGTTATGATGCTGCCAGCGCGGTCATCGGCGATCCGGGGCGTGTACCCTGCATCCGGCAACGCCACAAAGGAGTGGTGCACGGTCAGCGTCACCGAATTCGGGGAGGGTGTGACAGCGCGGACTTCCGAACCCGGAGAGGCGGATTGCAGGGTCAGAAGTGCATCAATCTCTACATTCTGCGGGAAGACCAGAACGCTGTCGGTGAGCGGCGCGCTGCGTCCTGTATCAACAGAAAATGATCCTTGGCCGGAACGGGAGAGTGTCCGGGTCGTTCCCACCTGGTCTCGCTCCAGGAAGTCGGACAGATCGATCAGCACACGTCCGTCACTTTCCGCGATGATATCCGTTTGCCAGACGACAGAACGCGCAAAGCTCTGGCGGGTCGCATCGGTCTCTTCCACATCGGCACCAAGGGCCACATAACCGGTGTTTTCGAACTCCGCGAAGACCTGGCCATTGACCCGGCTGAAGCGCAGGATTTCCGAACTGGAGCCAAGTCCACGATCCAGGCCAACCGGGTTGGAGCCAAGTCCGGAGGTCAGGCGGGCTGTGTAGATCATGCGACCCAGTGAACCGTCTTCCTGTGGGGCCAGCTCGACCAGAACGCGGCCATCGGCGCTGTCGATATAGCTGGTGAGAAAGCCTTCGCGAACGTCGAGACCGTCAACGGCCTCTGTGATGCTTTCCTGGGAGAGTGCGGCGGAGCTGACACCAAGCATTAGCACGGCCGCGAGCGTCGTAAGTTTCTTGTACATGTGGAGTTCCCCTCTTGGCGCGAACGCTAGCCGCACCGCGTCGCGCTGTCATCACACAAAGCGTTTAGCAGAAAAAACTGTATATTGGATCCAATTTCTGTAGTAGGGAAATTTATGTTCCATTTCCCACGGGTCTGAATGAAGGGTTCGCAGATGAGAAAAATCGGTTGGCGAGGCGTCTTCCCCGCAGCGACGACGCAGTTCGCGGAGGATTTCTCGGTAGACATTGAGGCAACCAGACGAGTGGTTGATAATCTTGTGCATGACGGCGTGCACGGCATCATCGCCATGGGGACGGTTGGGGAGAATAACTCCCTGCGCGCCGATGAAAAGCGCGCTGTGCTCAAAGCAATCGTTGAGGTCGTGGCTGGACGTGTTCCGGTCATTACCGGCGTGTCCGAACTGACCACTGAACTGGCCGAAGACTATGCGCGGGCAGCGGAAGAGATCGGCGCTGACGGGCTGATGCTGTTACCTGCGATGGTCTATGTGCCAACGCAAGCCGAGCTGGAAATGCATGTGCGCCGTGTGGCCGGTGTGACCCGCCTTCCGATCATGCTCTACAATAATCCGCCAGCCTATCGGGTCTCGATCGCCATCGACACGCTCCAGCGACTGGCTGGCGTCGAAAACCTTGTCGCCATCAAGGAGAGTGCGCCTGATCCCCGCCGGATTACCGACATCATCAATGCCTGTGGCGAGCGATATACAGTGTTTGCAGGTCTCGATGATGTGGCTCTGGAAGAGCTTCTGCTCGGCGCCGTGGGCTGGGTGTCAGGGCTGACCAACGCCTTCCCGCGTGAGTCCATTGCATTATGGGATGCGTTCGAAGCCGGTAATCTGCCCCGAGCGCGCGAGATCTATCGCTGGTTCATGCCATTGCTGCATCTCGATGCCGAACATGACCTGGTCCAGTCCATCAAGCTGGCCGAAGCCGTTATGGGGCGCGGGTCCGAGCGGGTGCGCATGCCGCGCATGGAATTGACAGGAGCGCGGCGAGCCGAAGTGATCCGCATGGTGGAAGAGGCGCGTGATACGCGACCGGTCAAACAGCTGGATGATATTCCAGCCCAGTAAAAACAAGCGAGGGGCCGGGCATGCGCCACACATTCCAGTGTCTGGACGGGCATACTTGCGGGAACCCTGTCCGGGTGATCACGGGAGCGGTCCCGGACCTTGTCGGCCAGACCATGGCAGAGCGCCGCCTGGACTTCATTGCGAACCATGACTGGATCCGGACAGCCCTGATGTTCGAGCCTCGAGGGCATGACCTGATGTCCGGATCTATTCTCTACCCACCGATCACCGAAGAGGCGGATGCCTCCATTCTGTTCGTGGAGACTTCAGGCTGTCTTCCCATGTGTGGACACGGCACGATTGGCACCATCACCCTGGCGCTGGAGAACGGGTCCATCACGCCCCGGGGTCGTTCACGTGTTGTGCTTGATACGCCTGCTGGCCAGGTCCGGGCAGAGATTGAGTGGGATGGTGAGCATGTTTCCGGTGTCCGCATCTTCAATGTGCCCAGTTTTCTCTATCAGTCCGAAGCCCGTCTGCAGGTCGAGGGACTGGGCGAGCTCGTTGTCGATATTTCCTTTGGCGGAAATTTCTACATCATCGTGGAACCACAGAAGCAGTTCCCGGGCATCGATAAAGTGGGTGTCGACTGGTTGCTTTCACACAGCCTCAAAGTTCGGGCCGCAGCGTCGGCTCAGTTGAGCTGTATGCATCCTGAAAATCGGGATATCCAGGGTTTCCACCACGTGCTCTGGGCAGACAAGCCCATGACAGACGGGGCTCATGCCCGCAACGCTGTGTTTTACGGGCAACGGGCGATTGACCGCTCTCCTTGCGGGACGGGCACCAGCGCCCGCATGGCGCAGCTGGCCGCACGCGGCGCGCTCAAACCAGGCGATGAGTTTGTCCACGAGAGCATTATCGGATCGATGTTTCGGGGACGTGTTGAAGGCACAACCTGCGTTGGTGACTTTGACGCGATCTGCCCCAGCGTGCAGGGGTGGGCGGTCCAGACAGGTGTCAACACGATCTTTGTCGATGATCGCGACCCCTTCAAACATGGATTTGTGGTCGGTTGATCAGGCGTTTTCCATGTCCTGACGATCGCGCAGGGCAGTCATCAGCGACGAGCGCGCGTCCCTGATGTGGCGTTCCAGCGTTGTCCGAGCCTGTTGGGCATCGCCACCGATAAAGGCTTTCAGCAGCTGTGCGTGTTCATCATTGGCGCGATCCGGCGCCGAGCGTTCCAGCGACAATTGCAGGCGCACATAGCGATCGATGTTCGCGTTTAGCCCGTCCAGCAGGGCCAGGGAGCGCTGGCGGTTTGACGCTGTATAGAGCGATTTGTGGAATGCCCAGTTCAGCGCGCCCCAGCGCTCTTCATCGCCCGAAGAGTAGGCAGCCTCGACGGCCTGACATGCGGCTTCGGCGGCCGCCTTGTCATCACTGTTTGCGTTCTCGATTGCGCGCTGGATGAGATCGGTCTCGATGATCAGGCGCAGGTCGAACAATTCTTCTGCTTCCTCGATCGACATGGCGCTGACGACGGCACCCCGATGAGGGTGGAATGCCACCAGCCCTTCGGCCTCGAGCTGACGAAACGCCTCGCGGATCGGCATGCGGCTAACGCCGTAAGCTTCGGCGAGGGCCTCCTGTCGGAGCGGTTCCCCCGCGCGCAGCTCGTTTTTTAGGATCCGCTCGCGCAGTTTTCCGGCCAGCGTGTCAACGACGCTGGTCTTTTGAATCGGGTCGGAAAAGTTATGGGATGACTTGGGCAAGGATAAATCCTGAAATCTGATTTTGTTGTGTTTCAACTTTCCGCAGGCCTACAGCACAGGTGTCTCGCATTCAATACAACGTGGCGTGAAGGTGTTCGAAATCAGTCAGTTGCGGTTGGTGTCCCGTTTTTGTGCGGTGCATTGTCTTGATGTTGGTTGGAAATTGCTGACGTAGACGTAAAGCTCGAAGAAATTACCTGCATTGCATTCAAGATATCGCTAACACAGAATTTTTCACTATAATTTTTAAAGGCGCCAAACTTGTGCAGGCGCAAGATTTATGCTGCGCTGCGGCAAACCAAGTGTGGGAGGCGGGCGTTTTGCTGCGATTTGTAAACCTGGATCAGAACTACCCGGAGGCGCGCGACGCACAGAACCGCAAGCAGGATTTCCAGGAAATATATGCGGACTGGCCAGCCGAGGCCGCTACCGGGCAGGCGTCACGGTGTTCGCAGTGCGGTGTGCCTTTCTGTCAATCGGGCTGCCCGTTGGGAAACAATATTCCAGACTGGCTCATGCTCGCCGGAAATGATCGATTGCATGATGCCTATCTGGCGTCGTCAGAGACCTCCACAATGCCCGAAATTTGTGGGCGGATCTGTCCACAGGACCGTTTGTGCGAGGGCAGTTGTGTGATCGAGCAGTCCGGCCATGGCGCTGTGACGATCGGGAGTGTGGAGAAATACATTACCGATACGGCCTGGCAGGAAGGCTGGGTCGAGCCGCTTCAGCAAGGGCCGCCCACCGGCGCCAGTATCGGCATTGTCGGCTCGGGTCCCGCAGGGCTGGCCGCAGCAGAGCGTCTGCGAGAGGCTGGACACGATGTGACGATCTATGAGCGCAATGATCGCGCGGGTGGTCTGTTGATGTATGGCATACCGGGTTTCAAGCTGGAGAAAAGTGTCGTTGAGCGTCGGCTTGAACGGCTCGAAGCCGGCGGAATAGTGTTCCGGCTCAATTGCGAGGTTGGAGAGGATATCAGCTTTGCCGACCTCCGCTTCAAACACAGCGCTGTGTTGATATCGACCGGTGTTTATGCCGCTCGCAAACTGACCTGCCCGGGTGCGGGCGAACAGCTGATTCCGGCGCTGGACTATCTCACGCGGTCCAACCGCGATGATCTCGGCGACCGGGCCGATGAGGATGCTCGACTGGATGCCCGGGCAAAGCGCGTCGTGGTTGTCGGCGGTGGTGACACCGCAATGGACTGCGTTCGAACAGCGATCCGTCAGGGTGCAAACAGCGTCACCTGTCTCTACCGCCGTGACAAGGCCAACATGCCCGGTTCGGCGCGAGAGGTCCGTAATGCAGAAGAAGAGGGCGTGACGTTTGAATGGCTCGCCAATCCGGTCGCCATAAATGATCATGGAAACGGTGTGCAGACGGTGCGCGTTCAGCGCATGCGGCTAGGAGCGCCCGATGTGACCGGGCGACGTTCGCCCGAACCTGTTGAGGGTGATGTCTTCGATCTGGATGCGGATCTGGTCATCGCGGCATTGGGCTTTGAGGCTGAAGACCTTCCCAAAGCGTTTGCCAACCCCGATCTGGCCCGTAATCGCTGGGGTAATGTCGCGGCGGATCAAGATACCCGCATGACCAGCCTGGAAGGTGTGTTCGTGGCTGGCGATATCTACCGCGGCGCGTCCCTTGTCGTCTGGGCTATCAAGGATGGACTCGACGCCGCCCAATCCATTCAGAACTATCTTGATAACTGTCAGGCTGTTTTGGGAGCTGCTGAATGACCCGTTCTACTCGATCGCAGTTGCAACGGCTCCAGGATGCCGGCCTCCACCATCCCGAGCACGAGAAGGATGCCTGCGGCGTCGGACTTATCGCTGACGTTAACGGCAAGCCACGCCGCGAGATTGTGGAGCTGGGCATCGCGGCTCTGAAAGCCGTATGGCACCGGGGTGCTGTGGACGCTGACGGTCTGACCGGCGATGGCGCCGGCTTGCGGGTCGGGGTGCCACAAGAGTTTTTCAAGAGCGAGGTCGCGCGGACCGGACATGAGCCGCAGGTCGGTGACGTCATTGTGGGCATGATCTTTCTGCCGCGTACGGACTTTGCAGCCCGTGAACGCGCCCGCGCGATCATCGAGGCGGAAATCCTGCGCGAGGGTCTGGCCTTTTACGGTTGGCGCCAGCCACCCATCGATACGTCGGTGCTCGGCGACAAGGCGCGCGCGACCCTGCCCGAAATCGAGCAGGTCCTGTTCCGCGACCCGGCAGACCGTCACCCCGAAACCTTGTCGCGCTGTCTTTACCTGATCCGTCGTCGTATCGAACGGCGGGCGCGTGAGGAAAACCTGCGCGAGCTTTATGTCTGCTCGCTTTCGCCCAAGGACATTATCTACAAGGGCCTGTTTCGGGCGCAGGATATCGATGCGTTCTACCTGGATCTGAAGGATCCGGAATTCGTCTCGCCCTTTGCGATATTCCACCAGCGCTATTCCACCAATACCTTTCCGGAATGGCGGCTGGCCCAACCCTTCCGGATGCTCGCCCACAATGGCGAAATCAACACGATCCGCGGCAATACAAACTGGATGCGGTCGCATGAACGACACATCGCGGAAAAGGCTTTCCTGTCAGAGACTGATGATGTCCTGCCGGTCATCCAGCCCGGCGCGTCTGACTCCGCTGCCCTGGACCAGACCTTCGAGGTCCTGGTGCGGGCGGGCCGTTCGGCGCCCATGGCCAAGACGTTGCTTATCCCCGAAGCCTGGTCCAAGCGCGCAGACGTCATGCCGCAGAGCTGGCAGGCGTTGTACGGATATTGCAACGCGGTGATGGAGCCGTGGGATGGACCCGCTGCGATTGCCGCTTTTGACGGTCGCTGGGCTATCGCGGGGCTGGACCGTAACGGCTTGCGCCCGATGCGCTATTCTCTCACCCATGACGGTATGCTGATTGTCGGTTCCGAGACCGGCATGGCGCCGGTCGAGGCCGAGCGCATCGCCGAACGCGGGGCCGTAACGCCGGGTCGCCTGATCGCGCTCGACCTGGTCGAGGGGCGTTTCTACCGGGAGCCGGAGATCCTGGACGAGCTCGCCAAGTCCGGACCCTACGAGCGTTGGCTGGAAAGTGTTGAGGATATCGAGCCGGTGGTTGGCCCGGGGGCCGAACCGGTACTTTTCGATGACGATCAGCGTCGGGCGCGCCAGGCCGCGGCCGGGTTTTCGTTCGAGTCCATCGAGCTGGTGCTCAAGGAGATGGCCAGGGCCAGCAAGGAAGCTGTGGGGTCCATGGGCGACGATACGGCGCTGGCCGTCCTGTCGGACCGCTATCGGCCGCTGAGTCACTTTTTCCGCCAGACATTCTCCCAGGTTACCAATCCGCCGATCGACCCGCTGCGGGAAGGCCGGGTGATGGGATTGAAGACACGTTTCCGCAATCTCGGCAATATTCTCGGCTTCGGGGAGCGCCAGTACAACGTCATGGTCCTGGACAGTCCGATCCTGACCAATGGCGCTTTTGATCGCCTGCGCACTCATCTCGGGCGGACGGTGCACGAGATTGACTGTACCTTCGCCGCGGAGGCGGCGGCCGGTGATGGGCAGGCCATGCGCGAGGCCCTGGCTGCTGTCATGGAGCAGGCCAGCGACGCCATACGCGGCGGTGCGGGGCATCTGGTTCTGACGGATATGGAGCAAGGCGAAAGCCGTCTGCCGCTGCCCATGGTCCTGGTCGCAGGTGCCGTTCACGCGCATCTGACCCGACAAGGCCTGCGTAATGCGTGTTCCATCAATGTGCGCTCGGCGGAGTGTTTTGATGGGCATTACGCGGCGGTGCTGATTGGTCTGGGCGCGACGACCGTGAACCCCTATCTCGCCTTCAGCACCGTGACAGCAGACCGCCCGGCTGTCGGGGGCGATGAATGGGCCCGCGATCGGGCCCGCCATCTCAAGGAAGCGCTTGACGGAGCGCTCCTGAAAATTCTGTCCAAGATGGGCATCTCGATCATTTCCTCCTATCGCGGCGGGTGTAACTTCGAGGTGTTGGGGCTCTCCCGTGCGCTGGTCGAAGCTTACCTTCCGGGGGTGGTCAGCCGGATTTCAGGTATCGGCCTGCCTGGGCTGGAAGCCATTGCAGTCGATCTGCACGAACGCGCCTGGCAGAAACATGAAGCGGTGTCCGTGGGAGGCTTCTACACACGCCGCTCCAGCGGTGAACGTCATGCCCTTTCAGCCCAGGCGATTTCCGCACTTCAGAAAGCCGTGCGTTACGAGGATCGCGAAGCCTGGAGCGACTATCGCAAGGCGCTGGCCAGCGAAGGCCCAACTCAATTGCGCGACCTGCTGGAAATGCGTCCGGTCGGCCCGGAGGTCAGCCTGGAACAGGTCGAGTCGGTCAATGGCATCCGCAAGCGTTTTGTGACGCCGGGCATGTCGCTCGGAGCCTTGTCGCCGGAAGCCCATGCAGCGCTGAACGTTGCCATGAACCGGATCGGCGCCAAGTCTGTTTCGGGTGAGGGCGGTGAGGATCCGGCGCGTTATGTCGCCTTGCCTAACGGAGATAATATGAACTCCGCCGTCAAACAGGTTGCTTCAGGCCGGTTTGGAGTCACGGCGGAATATCTCAACCAGTGCCGGGAGATCGAGATCAAGGTCGCCCAGGGCGCCAAGCCCGGCGAAGGCGGCCAGCTGCCCGGTTTCAAGGTTACGAATTTTATAGCGCGCATGCGTCTGGCGACGCCGGGTGTGTCGCTGATCTCGCCGCCGCCGCACCATGACATCTATTCCATCGAAGACCTGGCCCAGCTGATCTACGACCTCAAACAGATCAATCCTGAGGCGCGGGTCGGGGTGAAGCTGGTCGCATCTTCCGGCGTTGGCGCCGTCGCTGCCGGCGTGGCCAAGGCAAATGCTGACATCATCAATATTTCCGGCTCGATCGGCGGAACAGGTGCTGCAGCCCTGTCCTCGATCAAGTTCGCAGGTGGTCCGGTGGAGCTTGGCCTGGCAGAAGCTCATCAGATGCTTTCGCTCAACGGGCTCCGCGAGCGGGTAACGTTGCGGGCTGACGGGGGTATCCGGACTGGTCGAGACATCGTTATTGCCGCGATGCTGGGAGCCGAGGAATTCGGTATTGGCACCGCGTCGTTGCTGGCGCTGGGCTGTCTGATGGTTCGCCAGTGCCATTCCAATACTTGTCCGGTTGGTGTGTGTACCCAGGATGATGATCTGCGAGCCCGTTTTGGCGGTGCGCCGGATCATGTGGTCAATCTGATGACTTATCTGGCGGAGGATGTTCGTGAGATTCTCTCCGGTCTGGGCGCGCAGTCCATGGAGGATGTCATCGGCCGGTCCGACCTGCTCGACCAGGTTTCCCGCGGGTCCGAGGCGCTCGACGATCTTGATCTCAGTGCCATCATGATCCGCGCCGATGCTGCAGATCGCCCGGCACGTTCCAGCCGCAAGCAGCGCAATGCCGTTGAGCCAAGCCTGGATGAACAGATCATCGAGGACGCCCAGCCTGTTTTCGAGCGCGGTGAGAAAATGCAGCTCGACTACGTGGTTCGCAATACCGATCGCGCGGTCGGAACGAAGACGTCTTCGCGTATCGTTCGTACCTTCGGGCCCGACGGGCTTGAGGACGGAAAGCTGACGCTGAAACTACAGGGTTCAGCAGGTCAGTCGCTGGGGGCGTTTGCCGCCAAGGGGCTACGCATCAGCCTGTCCGGCGATGCCAATGACTATGTCGGCAAGGGTCTGTCCGGCGGCGAGGTGATCATCCGGCCTTATGTAGACCGGGGCGCGCATGATGTGATCATCGGCAATACCTGTCTTTATGGCGCGACTTCGGGGCGGTTGTTCGCCGCCGGCAGGGCGGGGCAACGTTTCGCCGTCCGCAATTCAGGCGCGGAAACCGTGGTTGAGGGCTGCGGCACCAATGGCTGTGAGTACATGACCGGTGGGGCTGCGGTGATCCTGGGCCCGGTAGGTGATAACTTTGCTGCCGGTATGACGGGGGGCGATGTGTTCCTCTACGATCCGGACAAACGGCTCGAGTCTCGCCTCAATCGCGAAACTGTTGTGGAGCTGCCGCTGGGTGTCGAGGCGGAGCGCCGCTGCCGTCGCCTGATAGAGACTCATCTCGACCTGACCGGCTCGAGGGTGGCTGCGCGCATCCTTTCAAATTGGACCACCGAGCGCGGCCATTGGGTGCATCTGCGTGGCGAGGAAGTGGTTGCCCGTGAAGCGGCCGGGCCCGAAAATGGTTCGGACGCCCGCTCCGCCTGATGCTGAATCTTCATATTGCGCCGCAGCGAACCCATTGGCGGTTTGCAGGGTTGGGCGTATGAGGACAGACCATTTGCTTCTTTGCTGGGAAAATGAAAATGCGTATCGACAAAATTGCTGCTGGTATCAATCCGCCTGAAGACATCAATGTCATTATCGAAGTTCCGGTTGGCGGCCAGCCGGTAAAATACGAGATGGACAAGGATAGTGGTACCGTCTTCGTTGATCGCTTCCTGCACACGCCGATGCGTTATCCGTGCAATTACGGCTTCATGCCGCACTCCCTGTCCGATGATGGCGACCCGATCGACGTCATGGTTCTCGGTCAGACGACTCTGGTCCCCGGCTGCGTTGTTCGTGCGCGACCGATCGGAGTGTTGCTGATGGAAGACGAGAGCGGGCTGGACGAGAAAATCCTTGCGGCGCCTCATCAGAAAATCTCTTCCATGTATGACGAGGTGCTCGACTATACCGATGTCCAGAAGACGCTGATCGCACGCATTGGGCACTTCTTCGAACACTACAAGGATCTCGAGCCTAACAAGTGGGTCAAGGTCCAGGGCTGGGAAGGCGCCGAGAAGGCTCGCCAGCTGATCCAGGAATCGATCGAGCGCGCTCAGAAGTAAGCCTTGCTGGTGATCTCGAACAAAGCCCGCTGACCGATGTCAGCGGGCTTTTTCGTCTGCGCCTCATATCTGATGCGCCCGTTGGACAGGCCCAATGGCCGTGCGCCCCGACGCCAGATTGCCCAGCAGAGTGCCGGATTGAAGGCGCCGCGTGACTGGCACACACCCACATCGCTTTACATGCAGAACTGCAATGCTGGTTTGCGCTAACATTTTTGCGTGCAACGACGTCAGGCTCTGTTGCGGTGCAATGAAATGGCGCTAGTCTGGGAATCTTCTCAAATCAGGTGCGCCCGATGAGCCAAACCGCTGTCCTCTTTGAAAACATCCACCCGGTCGCCGACAAGCCGCTTTTGTCAGCAGCACTGACGATCGAGCGGCATGGCGCAGCGTTGCCAGTCGCCGATCTGCATGACGCCTTGGGCAAGGCAACTGTCGCGGGCATCCGATCGCGCACAAAGATGAATGCGGATGCTTTTGCAGCAGCTCCGGGCTTGTTGGCGCTGGGCTGTTTCTGCATCGGAACCAACCAGGTCGATCTGGACGCAGCGGCTGGGCGCGGCATACCAGTCTTCAATGGTCCCTTTGGAAATACGCGCTCCGTCGCGGAGCTGACGCTGGCCTCCGTCATCATGTTGATGCGCGGCGTGCCGCATCGCTCTGAAGCAGCCAAGCGTGGCGAGTGGCGCAAGCATGCGGACCATTCCCATGAGGTTCGCGGCAAGAAGCTGGGTATCATCGGATACGGCAATATCGGCTCGCAGCTCTCCGTGCTCGCATCCGGGCTGGGTCTGCATGTCTACTTCTACGATGTGGAGCCCAAACTCGCGCACGGAAATGCGCGTTCGGTGGGGTCGCTCGACGAGCTGCTGGAATTGTCCGATGTCGTAACGATCCATGTCCCTTCAACGCCCCAGACCAAGGGTATGATGGGGGCCGAGCAATTCGCCCGCATGAAGGCCGGGGCGCATTTCATCAATCAGGCGCGCGGTGATCTAGTTGATGTTGACGCGCTCGCGGCCGCGCTGGAAAGCGGTCATCTGCATGGCACGGCTGTGGATGTGTTCCCCAAGGAGCCGGCCTCCAAGGACGAGGCCTTCGTGTCGCCCTTGCAGAAGTTCGAGAATGTCATCCTGACGCCGCATGTCGGGGGATCCACGCTCGAGGCGCAGGCAGCGATCGGGGATGATGTGGCGTTGAAGCTTGCGCGTTTCCTCCGTCAGGGCACAAGCAAGGGCGCGGTCAATGTTCCCGAACTTGATCCAGGACCGCTCGGAGCCGGCGTGCACCGTATTCTCAGCTTCCACGAAAATGCGCCGGGCTTTCTGTCCCGCTTCAATGATGCCGTCAGTGCTTCCGGCGCCAATATCGCCGCCCAGCGCCTGCAGACCATGGGGCATCTGGGTTATGCGACGGCGGATCTGGAAGGGGAGTTGCCTCCCGGCTTTGTTGACCACATTGCGGCACTGGACGGCTCGATCGCGACCCGTCTGATTGCCGGTTGACTATTTCAGGGCTCGGGCCAGGGCTTCGACGGAGCGGACATATTCAGCGCCGGAATGTTCTGCGGCTGCCAGTACCACCTCGCGCTGTGCGATGGCCCCAAATCCGATGAAACGGTCGGCTGCGCCGCCTTCGAAGGCTTCAAAGTCGGTCATCCCATCTCCGACCATGATCACCTGGTCAAACCGGCCGCCAATCAGGTTGAGAACATCCGTCTTGCCGCCATTGCGGGAGAGGGGGATGTTGGAATCCAGTCCGATGACCCGGTCCCCCTCGAAGCTGAATCGGTTGGCGTGAATATTCGCCGGACCGAAGCCGAGATCGGCCAACACCGGTTCCAGCAGGTCTGTAAACCCGCCGGAGATGGCGTGCAGTTCATCACCATTGTCGCGCAGGCTCCGGAGGAGTGGACGGAAGCCCGGGGTGATCTGGCGGCGAAGGGACTGGGCGATGTCCTCGACCAGGTCATGGGACAGCGCGGCAATGCCGATACGGGTCAGAAGGCTGTCACGCAGGGCCAGCGTTCCGGTCATGCCCGCCTGGGTCAGCTCATGCAGGCGAGCCTGGGCGGCATCCCGGTCCGGATGTGATTTCAGGGCATGTTCCACGGCCATGTCGAGTGACTCGACACGCAGCAGAGTGGAATCGACATCGAAGGCGATCAGGCGATTCAATCCGGGCTCCCCACAGGCTAAAGCCAAGACAAGCCTGCTTTATCTCGCCGGACAAGCGAAACCTTCCGTGCCTAGTTTTGGATTGCGTAGCGGGTGCGTGAGATGCGCTGATAGGGACGCCAGGTCTCGCCATGATCTGCAGTCATGTCGACCTGGAAGACATTGGCATTGGGTCCGTCAATCCGGGTGGTGAGGCGGAAGGACAGGGAGGTGCCATCGGGGTTTTCAAACCGGGTGCCGGCACGCAGATTGGTCAGTACCAGCGCGCCCTCCCCGTTCCAGCCGCCTTCATAAATGTCCATATTCCCCCATGTGTCGTCCATGGCGGCGAGGCGGTAGACGTCGCGGTTCTGGTCGTACTGGAGGGTGGCTTCCAGGCGGAAGGGGTTGACCGGGTGTTCGGCCGGCTCCTCGCGCAGGGCCAGCCCATCCAGCAGGTAGCGGATCTCGACCCTTTCCTCGCCAGCGACTTCCCAGGTCCCGTCCTGCTGCATGATTTCGATGCGAGCGACCCAGCTTCCTGCCAGGTAAGCCAGTCGGGACATCTCCTGGCGCGCCTCTGCGCCCGGGGCGGGTGTGAGTTGAGACGTGTTGATGACGACAGCCAGGGCAAGGGTGAGAAGCACCACAAATCTCCATTGCAAAACCGTGACTTGTTCTAGCGCAGGTGCGTTGTGACGGACTAGCCCGGCTCGTCCCTCGCAGCCGGAAACTCATCCCAACGAACCGCCCTGTTTGACAGGCTGGGCCGGGAACTGACCCGGCTTGTGTTCTCTGTGCATTTTCTCTGCGATTTGCTGAGTGAGACGGCTTGAGCTTTGCTGCTTTGTGGATATAGTCCGCGCCTCTTGCGGTGAGGTGGCCGAGTGGTCGAAGGCGCACGCCTGGAACGCGTGTAGGCGGGTAACCGTCTCGTGGGTTCGAATCCCACCCTCACCGCCACCCAGACCGGCAGGTCTCGTCTCTTTCCATGAACTGGCAATTTCTTCCCCAAGTTTCCGGGGCTTGCGAAGCCATGCTTGGAACCGAGACTCGTCGAACTAACTCCAATACCCCCGAAAACCCCGAAAGTCTCAAACCGCCATGTTCGGTGGTCCGAGTACTGGAGATTTCCCTGATGGCGGCGGAAAAACAGGGATTTGGAACCAATTCGCTTCTCCGGATTGATCCGGGACGCCTGCAGGTCTCTGTATTTACGAGGTAAAATAAGAAATTCCCTGCTCAACAGAACAGGGAATTCGAAAATTTGAGCAGGGAATTTTCAGGCGAGATGAGGGAGGAAAATGCTCGATCAGGAAATACGTTTTCCCGCTAGTTCGTAAACCCGAAGAGACGTTCCTGTTCTGACCAGTCGAGCGGAATATCAGCGCGGACAAAAGTGTTGCTGGTCAGGTGAGCAGGCTGCGTGCCTTTTAGGATCGCGTCCATGATCCTCGGTGCGAGGAAGGCCATCTGAAGGCGATCACGGATGAACCGGGAGGAGAGGTTTTCTCGCTCGGCGATCTCTTCCATTCGGACGCCCGCATGGATGTCTTCGAGCCAGGCTAGGGCTCGGCCAAGGTTCTTCTGGAGATTGCCATCCGGCGCGGGTGCCTGGTCGGAAAGAATGAGCTTGGTCTCAACGCCGCGTCTTCTATGGGTGAATGGCGCCTCAAAGGTCACAAATCCCTCATCAGCGCCAGCATCTCCAGCGGACCTAACGAGCTAAGCGGTAATCGTGAGATTTCCGGGCGCAACAACGACTTTCCGGACAGCCGCTAAACGCGGTTCCTGATCCGTCTTCGCGAGCGCTTCGAGCGTCTTCGTCCGTTCTGATATTTCGGTGACTGATGTGTTCTGTCCTGCCGAGAGTTCACCCTGAGTTTCAGAGAGGTACTTGCTGAGGCTTGCGGCAACGGTATCCTCGAGCGTCTTGGCTGGCAGACGAAGCCCATCCACATTGGTGTTCCCCGATTTCCCGATCAGATCGCGCGACACGTAATACCGAAAACGTCTTGAACCCCGCGAGGTGTGCGAGGGGGTTAGGCGTCGGCCTTGATCATCGAACGCCTTGCCAGCCAGCGGGCTTACGATTTTGCCAGGCTTGGATGCTCTTTGTTTGACCGCCCGACGGGACGCCGCGTCGAGTTTTTCCTGAACCCGTTTGAAAACTTCCTCATCGATGATGCCGGTGTGCTGGCCTTCGTGGATGATGTCCTTGTGCCGGATTTTCCCAATGTAGAGCGGGTTGCGAAGCAGGTTTTGAATCCGCCCGCGGGAGAAGGACTTGCCGCCTCGCATTTTCGGATCGCTTGTCTCTCGGATCTTTGTGCGGAGACCCTCCCGGTCGGCGGCGAGCTCTACCAGGCGGAGGCATCCCAGTTCATCGTACAGATCGAAGATCCTCCGCACGGTTTCCGCTTCATCGGGAACGATATCCAGCGTACGCCCGTTGGGTGTGTAGCCCAGTGGGATATAGCCGCCCATCCAG
>CBFHQE010000003.1:0-57123 GCA_965657935.1 Maricaulis sp.
CATAGGTCTTGGATACGATCAGCAATTGCCCGAGCACATGTACCAGCAAGACTGCAAGCAACATGCAGTAGAAGAAATCGCGATCTCCTCGCTGCCCTAGCTGTGTGAGAGCAAGCGCCATCGCGAAACCGATGGCTCCGGCGGCAACTGCGTAGCTGATTGTCGTAAAGGTGTCGAACATCCTGCTCCTTGTCACCCGGATCGCGGTGTTGAGCAATTGTCAAGCTGGTGTCTTGGACAGCGACCGGTAGGCCTTGAACTTCCTTACGATTACTCCTTGATAATATTTGATCGGCATCTGCTCAGCCACGCACACACCAAGGAAGGCAGCGCAGGTGTCGAATGCTTCTCGCTCGCCTGATGAAGGCGGTGCCGCGCGCAACATTCGAGGCTCATTGCCCACAGTCTGGCCTTGCCGCCACACTTTTACCTGAAATCTTATAGCGTGCCCGAGCTATCCAAAGCTATCCACCCGCATGAACGCCGAGATCCCATCCTGTCAGGTTAACCCGATATTTCGCGCAAAATAGGCGTCATGCGTGTTCGGGTATCCTGACGCTTAGTTCGAATGCGGCCATCATCCGCTCTCTGGCTTGCCAGTGTAATACCGGTGTTTCTTCGTTGATTTGAGGCCCATAAAGCGCTCAAAATCCCGTCTGGTTGGATGGGATAATAAGAATGCAGACCAAGCTGCAAGGACGGGCTCGCCAGATTTATCGTCGCGATCACCAAAAATCCGACGGGCGTCAGCTTTGCCTTTACGGTTACAGCCCCCACCAGGGAGAACCCGGTCCCGAGTTCGAGGACACGGTTTCCGCCCGTTCGGAGATGCGGTTTCATCCGCTGCGGCAGGAATGGACACTGTTCGCGCCGCACCGCCAGACACGGACCTTCAAACCATCAAAAGCTGCCAACCCGCTGGCTCCGGCAAGGCCCGGCGCGCCGATCACCGAGATCCCGTTCAGCGATTTCGAGCTCGCCGTATTCGGCAATCGATTCCCCTGCCTGCATCCTCTTGCGCCGCAACCCTCTGAGGCGAGCTGGTTGAGCCGTCCGGCCACGGGGCATGCCGAGGTCATCGTATTTTCCCCCGAGGATGAGGGCAGTCTTGCCACGCTTGGTCAGGATCGCCGCATCCTGCTGATCGAGGCCATCATCGACCGATATCGGCAACATTTCGATGCGGGTGCCGCCTATGTGTTGCCGTTCGAAAACCGTGGTGAGGCCGTTGGTGTGACCCTTCATCATCCTCACGGACAGATTTATGTTTTCCCGGAAATCCCCGGTCCTCAGGCCCGGGCGGAGGCGGCGTTTGCCGCAGGTTATGACCTGGAGGCAGAACGTCTGGCCTGGGGGGATGGGTATGCGACCGGCACCGCGGGAGGGTTGGCTGCCTATTGTCCACCCTGGTCGCGTTTCCCCTACGAGGTCTGGATATCGGCGCAATCGCGCCAGCCAGGCCCCTGGCTGTATTCGGCGGAGGAAGTTGAGGGGCTGGCCAGCCTGCTCGGGGATGTCGTGACCCGTTACGATCGTCTGTTCCAGCAGCCCATGCCCTACATGATGAGTTTCCACGCTGCACCAGCCGAGACTTCGGGCCGCTTCCAGTTCACCGTCCAATTCTATCCGCTCATGCGATCGGCGGGCCGGTTGAAATATCTGGCTGGAGTCGAGCAGGCGACGGGCGTTTTTACCGTTGATGTCGATCCGCTGGCCGCCGCCGCGGCGCTGCGGGCGGCAGGCTGATGGGGCAGAGCTGGACGCCGGGGCGGGTGAATCTGATCGGTGAATGGATCGACTTCAACGGAGGTTGGGTACTGCCTGCGGCTTTGCCACTGGGCGTCACCATCGAGGTCGCCCAGACTGGCGGCGTGCGCGATATTGTCGGGTCGGCCCAATTCGAGGGAGTGGCAGATGCGGATCTGGCCAGCCGTGCCAGCGGCCACTGGGCAGATTATGTGTTCGGAGCCCTGCAGTGCGCGCGCCAGCAGGGATGGCTGTCCGGCGGTGGGCGGGTCGAGCTGAAGAGCGACATCCCGGCTGGGGCAGGTGTCTCCTCCTCTGCGGCCGTGACCCTTGGCGTGTTGCGTGCGCTGGCTCCGGCTGACACCGAGCCCACTGACCTGGCGGTTCTGGCCCGCGAGATCGAGAACCGGTTCATCGGCGTGCCGTGCGGCATCATGGACCAGATGGCCGTCGCCCATACCCGCCCGGGAGAAGCCCTGGCGCTGGATACCCGCACCCTGTCCTTCCAGACGATTGACCTACCGCCCGGCTGGCGGTTTGCGGTTTTGCACTCCGGCGTGCAGCGCGAGTTGGCCGACGGGCGCTACAAGGCACGGCGGACGGCCTGCCTGGAAGCTGCTGCCCAGCTGGAGCTGGAATGGCTGTGTGATGCCACCGACCTGTCCGCGCTTGGCCCGGAGCACCAGGCCATTGCGCGGCACGTGACCGGCGAGAACCAGCGCGCGATTGAAGCCATCCGGGCCCTTCAGGCTGGAGAGGCTGAAACGTTCGGACGTCTGATGACCGCCTCGCACATCTCGCTGCGCGATGATTTCGACGTGTCCACGCCGGAAATTGACCGGCTGATGTTCGATCTTCTGGCGCATGGGGCGCCCGGCGCCCGCATCACGGGGGCCGGCTTTGGCGGATGCATAGTTATCCTCAAGCCGGCAGGGGCCGGCCAGGACTGGTTCCAGCCCGTACTGGACAAACACCCGGCGGCCCGCCTGGTCTGCGAGATAGGGAGTTGAGCATGAAGATCCTGGTTCTGGGAGGAGCGGGTTATATCGGTTCCCATGTCTGCAAGGCGATCGCAGCCCTGGGCGATACCCCGATCGTCTTTGACAATCTGTCCGCTGGGCATCGAGATTTTGTCTGCTGGGGGCCGCTCGTCGAGGGTGATATTCGCGACGGCGATGCGCTGGATCGCGCCTTTGCCACCCATCGGCCGGATGCCGTGATGCACTTCGCCGCCTCCATCGAGGTCGGTATTGGCGAGCGCGAGCCTCTGGCCTTCTGGGACAACAATGTTGCAGGCTCGCTCAGCGTCCTTGCCGCCATGCAGCGTCATGGCTGCGAGGTGATTGTCTTTTCCTCGACCTGCGCCGTCTACGGCCAGCCAGAGATCGTCCCCATTATCGAAGCGGAATCCCGCAAGCCGGGTAATGTGTATGGCCGGACCAAGTTTGCCGTTGAGACCGCGCTGGAAGATCTCAGTCGAACTGGGGCGCTGCGCTATGCGGCGCTGCGTTATTTCAATGCCGCTGGAGCCAGCCCGAGCGCGGAGATCGGCGAGAAACATGATCCTGAAACCCACCTGATCCCCAATGCGTTGAAAGCTGCTGCGGGTCTGCTGCCGGAATTCACCCTGTTCGGAGATGATTATCCGACAGCTGACGGGACCTGTGTGCGGGATTTCATCCACGTCGATGATCTGGCGATTGGACATCTCGCCGCCGTTGACCGGCTGCTCAAGGGCGCGGAGAGTTTTGCCTGTAATCTCGGCACGGGTGAGGGCGTTTCCGTCAAGCAGGTGATTGATGCGGTCGAGGCGGTCACCGGCCTTCCGGTTCCGTTGAAACTGCACCCCCGTCGTGAAGGGGATGCGGCCATCCTCTCGTCCAATACGCGTCGCGCCCGCGACTTGCTCGCCTTCAATCCGGAACGTTCCGACATCGAAACGATTGTGGCGGATGCCTGGCGTTTTCACCGCAAGGACTGGTCCCTATGAGAGCGCGCATTGTCGGCGACACGCTGTCCTTGATCATTGAACAGGGTGAGGACGGGCTTGCCCATCTGACCTGGTTCGGTCCGCGGGCGGAGGAGGAAATGGCGGCTGCGCCAGCCTTCCAGCGCCTGCCTGCCAGTCCGGATATGGCGGTGGGGCCGACCCTCCTGCCCGAGCACGGCCGCGGTTTCCACGGCATCAGCCAGGTGGAAGGGCATTGCGAGGCGACGCACCGCCGGATCCGCCTGGGCCAGCCCGAACTGATTGAACAGGATGGGGAGATCCTCCTGCTCGCGGAGGATGCAGTGCTTGGCCTGAAGGTCCGCACGCGGCTGTCTTTTGACGGTGACGTTCTGGTTCAGGGGGGCTCGCTCAGCAATACGGGGGCGCAAAGCCTGTCCTTGCAGCGCGCTGCGAGCCTGCTTTTTCCGGCGCCGGACTGGGCGAGCGAGGTGCGCACTCATGCCGGAGCCTGGGCGCGCGAGGGCAACCCGGTCACGCATCGCTGGACAGCTGGCAGGATCGAGCAATCGGCGCGCAGTGGTCGTCCCGGATTTGATGGCGGGCCCACGCTCAGCCTGACCGAGATGAATGCGGGGGTTGCCCAAGGTCGCTGGCTGACAGTGCACCTGGCCTGGAGTGGTCCGTACCGGCTTGCCGCAGAGCGGGCGACCGATGGCAGCGGACAAGTTCTCGCCGAACGTCTGTTTCTGCCGGGTGAGGCCTGTTTGCGCGGCGGCGAGACGCTGGACCTGCCTGCCGCGCTGATGACCCTGTCCGCCGACGGGTCGAACGGGATTTCCACTCGCCTGCACGCTCGACAGCGACGGCATGGCCGGTCGCTGAGACGTCCGGTGCACTTCAACACCTGGGAAGCCCGGTATTTCAATGTTGCAGAGGCTGATTGCATCGCTCTGGCCACGGGCGCGGCAGCGCTGGGAGCCGAGCGCTTCGTGCTGGATGATGGCTGGTTCAAGGGGCGGCGCAATGACCAGACCAGCCTCGGTGACTGGACTGTCGATGCGGACTTGTTTCCCAATGGACTGACCCCGCTGATCGATGCTGTGCACGCGGAGGGCATGGAGTTTGGTCTGTGGTTGGAGCCGGAAATGGTCAGCCCGGATAGTGATCTCTATCGGGCGTATCCAGATTGGGTGCTGGGATGGCCCGATACGGACCTGGCCACCGGGCGCAACCAGCTGGTGCTGGACCTGGCGCTGGAGCCGGTTCGCGACCACCTGTTCGCGGTCATCGCTGATCTGCTGGATCGCTACGCGATCACCTATCTCAAATGGGACTGTAACCGCGACCTTTATCCGGCCACGCGGGAAGGTGTCGAGCGCGCCGGGGCCCAGACCGAGGGGCTTTACATGCTGCTGGACCGTTTGCGTGATCGGTTTGCGGTCGAAATCGAAAGCTGCGCGAGCGGGGGCGGTCGTATCGATGCTGGAATCGCGGCACGAACGGACCGGTTCTGGACCAGCGATGCGACGGACGCGATTGACCGGCTTAAAATCCAGCGGGCAGCCGGCCTGGTCATGCCGCACGAACGCCTGGGCGCTCATGTGGGTCCCAGTCCGAACCCAATGACCGGGCGGGAAGTGTCCATGTCCTTCCGGGTGCTGGCCGCGCTGTTCGGCCATTTCGGCATCGAGGCGGATCCCGATAAGATTTCCGACAGCGACCGGCTGGTTCTCATGCGTGGGATCGAGATCTACAAACATCACCGCGACTGGATGCATACCGGCGACATGCGCGATCTTTCCGAGCCAGATGCCGACCCCGATGTTCAGATGATACGATCGAATGATGGGCGCCAGGCCCTGTTGCGTGTGATGCGGATTGCGACACCGATGCGCCCGCTGCAGCCGCGACTGCGACTGGCTGGGCTGGACCCGGCTGCACGATTTACCCTCAGCGAAATCGCGCTGGACGGGACGCCGATGAACTGGCCACTGGGCGAGTTCTCCGGCGCGGGTTTGATGAATGAGGGTCTCAATCTTGATCCGGGGCGAGCGCTGACCGGGCGGTTGATACACGTTGAAAGGACAGGCTGATGCGTCTGGGTGTTTGTTACTATCCGGAGCACTGGCCGGAAAGCCGGTGGGCCGAGGATGCGCGACAGATGGCCGAGCTGGGCCTCTCGCTTATCCGCATCGGCGAGTTTGCCTGGTCGCGTTTCGAGCCGGAGCCTGGCCAATATGACTGGGTGTGGTTTGACCGCGCGATCGACACGTTGGCAGAGGCGGGTTTGAAAGTCATTCTGGGGACGCCCACTGCAACACCGCCCAAATGGCTGGTGGGTCGCGATCCGGACATGTTTGCGGTTGATGCCCGGGGCCAGGTCCGCGGTTTCGGTTCGCGTCGCCATTATTGTTTTTCCAGCGAAACCTATCGCGCCGAGTGCCGCCGTATCGTCACGGCCATGGCCGAGCGGTATGGCGAGCATCCAGCCGTTGCGATGTGGCAGACCGATAATGAATACGGCTGTCACGACACGATTGAGAGCTATTCCCGGAATGCCCGCCTGGCGTTCCGGCGCTGGCTGGAACAGAAATATGGTAATGTGGAAGCGCTCAACGTCGCCTGGGGCACGGTCTTCTGGAGCCAGGAATATCGTAGCTTTGACGAAGTCGATCCACCGGTTGGGACTGTCACGGAACCCAACCCTTCTCATGTGGTCGATTATAAGCGCTTCAGCTCGGACCAGGTCGCCAGCTTCAATGCAGAACAGGTCGAGATCCTGCGGCGGTTGAGCCCCGGGCGTGAAATCACCCACAACTTCATGGGCGGGTTCACGGCCTTTGATCACCACGTGGTGGGCGCGGATATCGATGTGGCGACCTGGGACAGCTATCCGTTGGGCTTCCTGGATATCTCGCCTTTCCCCGAAAGTCAGAAGCAGCGCTATCTGCGCCAGGGCCATCCCGACTTCCAGGCGTTTCACCACGATCTCTATCGCGGCTGTTCGCGCAAATGGGGCGTGATGGAGCAGCAGCCTGGACCGGTCAACTGGGCGCCCAATAACCCGGCGCCGCTGGACGGCATGGTCCGCCTGTGGAGCCTGGAGGCGCTGGCTCATGGCGCGGACCTGGTCAGCTGGTTCCGCTGGCGACAATGTCCGTTTGCACAGGAGCAGATGCATGCCGGGCTGTTGCGTGTTGATGCGGAACCGGCGCCCGCCTTTGCCGAGGCCGCAGAAGTGGCGCGCGACGTCACACTGATTTCGGGCGAGACAACACGCCCGGCGTCGGTCGCGCTGGTCTGGTCCTATGACGGGCAGTGGATACACCAGGCGCAGCCCCAGGGGCAGGGGCTCGATCTCCTGCGCCAGGCGTTCGAGACCTATACGGTCTTGCGGCGTATGGGCCTGGATGTGGACATCGTATCCCCGCAAACCGAGCTTGCCGACTACAAGCTCGTTGTGCTGCCGGGGTTGCCGCATGTGGAACCCGCTCTGCTTGATCAGCTCAAATCCTGTTCCGGGCAGGTCTTGATCCTGTGTCGCAGCGGGTCGAAGACGGAGAGCTTCCAATTGCCGCCAAACCTCGCCCCGGGCCTGCTCCAGGACCTCATGGCGTTGAAGGTCACCCGGGTCGAGAGCCTGCGCGAAGGGATCGTCGAGGATGTCGATCTGGATGGCGCGCAATACGCGGTTCAGCGCTGGCGCGAGGCCATCGAGACTGCGCTGCCGGTCCGCGCGAGCTATGCCGACGGCGCGCCTTTCTGGATCAGGGAAAACCGCTTCTCTTACCTGGCTGGCTGGCCCGAGGGCGAGTTGCTTGCAGCCGTTCTGGCCGAGCTCTGCCGGGAGGCGGGTATCACCATTATGCCGGTGCACGAGGATGTGCGTTTGCGTTCGCTGGGCGGATTGCGTTTTGCTTTCAATTACGGCCCTGAACCGGTCAGCCTGAAGGGCGCAGCGCCCGAGGGTGCCGAGTATGTGCTCGGCAGTGCCGATCTCGCTCCCGCGGGCGTGGCGGCCTGGCGGACCTAGCGCGGCAGGCCGACAAACTCCTCGCGATTGCCCAGAACGACCCGGTTGTAGATCAGCGCGATACTGATCGACCAGACCAAGGTGACCAGCATCAGGTGGATGTAGTGCAGCGGCGTCCAGGCGAAGGTGAAGATCGCGTATAGTGCGGTGCCCGAGAGGACGCCTGTCATGGCCGCGCCCGCTCCGACATTGCGGAAGACGAGGCCAACGATAAAGGCGGACAGGATCGGCATCGACAACAGGCCGAATAATTGCTGCACCAGATTGATGATGCTTTCTGCGCTCTGATAGATCGGGACCAAGGCGATGGAGCTGCCGACAAACACCAGGGTGATAATCATGTTCATTCGGCCGACATTCGGCTTGGAGTCGAAATAGGTCTCGTGAATATCCAGCACGTAGAGTGTGGTGGATGAGTTGAGCACCGAGTTGAAACTGGTTAGCACAGCAGCAGCAATCATCGCCGCGAACGCACCGGACAGCCAGGGCGGCAGGACGGCGGCAACGATCTGGCCATAGGCCGCATCGCCGACATCACCGAACAGCTTGAAGGCGACGATACCGGGGATGACGACGATCGCCGGTACGATGAGCAGGCGGAGGCCGGCCGCAGCGATGACGCCTTTCTGGGCTTCCTTCAGGCTTTTGGCCGCCATGGCCCGCTGGGTGATGGTCTGGTTGGTGCTCCAGTAGAAGATCTGGATGAAAATCATGCCTGTCAGCAAGGTGTGCCACGGGATCGGCGAGTCGTTATCGCCGATCAGGGTGAGACGTGCGGCAGGAATGCCGGACAGGTCGAAATCGATCGCCTTGAGCGCCAGCACAACAACCAGCACCGCGACCCCCAGAACTCCGACTCCGGAAATGGCATCGGAGACGGCGACGGCGCGCAAACCGCCGAAAATCGCATAGGCCGAACCGATCAGAGCGAGCGGAATCGCAAAGGCGAGGATCGGCCAGTCCACGCCGAACATGGATTTCAGGAAGAGCGATCCCGTATAGAGCATGACCGGCAGGAAGACGATGATATTGCCCGCAAGGAACAGGAAGGCGATCAGGGCCCGGATGTTCTTGTCGTTATAGCGCTGTCCCAGCAGCTCGGTCGTCGTCCGGCAATTATTCTTGTAGTAGATCGGCAGGAAGACAAAGGCGAGAATGACCAAGCCGGCAACGGCGGCAAGCTCCCACCAGGCCAGCAGCAGCATCTGGTTGCCATTCATCCCGACAAGCTGGTCGGTCGACAGGTTGGTCAATGTGATCGAGCCGGCGACCAGGATCCATCCCAGGCTGCGACCTGCGAGGAAATACTCGCTTTCATCATCAACACCCGTCGTTCTCTTCATGGCAGATACGCGCCACCAGGTCAGCGCACCTATGGCCAGGGTCAAAGCGGCAAAAATAACCAACTGGAGCGGATCCAGTGCGAGTGTGTCTGTCATGTAATTCTCCCCAGTGCACACGGTGAAGAATTTTGTGCGGGGACACAAGGGAGTAGCGGGGTTCCGGCCTGCTTTGTTGTCATGATTGGTCTGTGACGCGGGCGCGGCATTCCGGTCTGCTCGATAACGCTGTTCTCAGCCCGCAATCGTTCGCCTAGGGTGCTTGTCTAGGAATTTGCCGATGAAGCGAATGCCGGCCTGTGTCTGGCTGTTCAGCTCGCCGGTCATGTCAGATCAGAAGCGGGGCGTGATGGAACAGGTCAGATGGGGAATTCTCGGGGCTGGAAAAATCGCGCGGCAATTTGCGTCCGATATTCGTCATGCGCCGAGTGCCCGCCTTCATTCTGTGGCGGCCCGTGATGGTGGCAGGGCGAAGGCCTTTGCCGGTGAATTCGGGATCCCGAAGTTTCATGGGTCGTATGAGCACCTCGTGAGCGATCCCGATGTGGACGCGATCTACGTGGCCACCCCTCACAGCTTCCACCTTGAACATTCCCGTCTGGCGATCCAGGCCGGCAAGGCGGTCTTGTGCGAAAAGCCGCTGACGGCGACACCGGGCGAGAGCCAGGCCCTGGTTTCCGCCGCGCGGGACGCGGATGTCTATCTCATGGAAGCGCTCTGGACGGCCTTTTTGCCGGCAATCCAGACCGTCAGGGACTGGATTGACGACGGACGGATCGGTGAGGTTCTCCAGGTCCGGGCCGATTTCGGGTTTCGGGCGCCGTTCGATGCGGGCAGCCGGCTCTGGAATCCAGCTCTCGCCGGCGGCGCGATGCTGGATATCGGGATTTACCCGATTGCCTTCAACCGCCTGATGACCGGACGCGGTCCAGACCACGTGACGTCCGTGGTCCGCAAGGCATCCACCGGGGTGGACGCCGAGGTCAGCGCGATCCTGCAGACCGATGATGTCACATCCATTCTGAGCTGTTCCTTTCTGTGTGATCTTGTCAATTTCGGGCGCGTTCTGGGCACTGAGGGGTGGATAGAACTGCCCAGTTTCTGGCGATCCGATACCGCGCGCCTTTTCCGCCACGGGACGCAGGTCGAGGAGTTTTTTGATCAGCGCAAGGGGGACGGGTTCGAGTTCGAAATCGAGGCCGCATCGCGCGATATCCTCGCCGGCCAGAAGGAATCGAAAACCGTCCCGCACGCCCTGAGCCTGGCCTTGCAGGACGACATGCAAAGGGTCATGGCGGCACACGGACCTACCGCAGCCGCCTAGGCGGAGCATCTGCTTGGGCTTGAGCCATGCCTTGATGCAAACATCCGGAGCGCGCGGTGCTAGCGGCCAAAATCAAGCAGCATCTCACAACGGTGCTGCAGGAGTTTCGGTCCTTATCATCCTGGCGTGTCAGTGATTTTTTGTTGTGGTGTGATCAGCTCGGAACTCGCAATGGAGATCGAGCTTGCAGATTCCAGCGTTATTTCCCGGCACTGTCGGCCCACAGCAGAGGTCTGCCGCTATGTCGATTCTGGACCCTTCCTGCACCTTCACAGCTGACACGGCTGGCGATTGAGGAGTGCGACCGTTAAGACAGCGATCTGGAGCCTTCCATTGTGACTGGATGGTGCGAAAGCGCCTCCCTCAATGCCGGCCTCGAACCCGGCACGCTTAGCAATGGTTAGACCGTAGACATGCTTACGATTTCAAATCTCGATTACCGGATCGGCCAGCGTTCGCTGTTCGAGAATGCCTCGGCGCAGATATCGGCCGGTTGGAAGGTCGGTCTGGTTGGGCGCAACGGCACAGGTAAATCCACGCTGCTGAAATTGATCCGCGAGGAGATCGAGCATCCCTCGCCGGATCCCGCGATCCGACTGCAACGAAATGCGCGCATGGGCTGGGTTGCCCAGGAGGTTGAGCCCTCTGACGAGACCATCCTCGACGTCGTTCTGGCAACGGACGCTGAGCGCCATGCGCTGATGCAGGAAGCGGAAACAGCGGTCGATCCTGATCGTATTGCGGAGATCCATGTGCGGCTGGTCGATATCGACGCCTGGTCTGCTGAAGCGCGCGCTGCGGAGATCTTGATGGGGCTCGGATTCACGGACGCAGACCTGGCGCGTCCGACGCGGGAGTTCTCCGGTGGGTGGCGCATGCGCGCCGCCATCGCCGGTGTGCTGTTCTCCGAGCCGGATCTCCTGCTACTCGACGAACCGACAAACTATCTCGACCTCGAGGGGGCCGCCTGGCTCGAGACCTATCTGGTGAAATATCCCCATAGCGTTGTGATTGTTTCGCACGACCGGGAGATGCTGAACCGGTGTGTGACCCACACGCTGGCACTTGAACACAAGCAGTTATCCATCTCGCCCGGCGGCTATGACGCCTGGTTGAAACTGCGGGCTGCCAAGACGGCATTGCTGGAGAGCCAACGCGCCAAGCAGGACGCTGATCGCGCGCACCTGCAAGCCTTTATTGACCGGTTCGGTGCCAAGGCGTCCAAGGCGAGTCAGGCGCAGTCGCGCGTCAAGATGCTGCAGAAAATGCAGGAAATCAGTGTGCCGATCGCTGAGCGCACAACGCCTTTTTCCTTCCCGCCATCGACCGACAAGCTCGCCGCGCCTCTCCTGCAGTTGCGTGATGCGGAGGTGGGTTATGGCGATGATGCGGTTATCCTGTCCGGGGTCGACTTGCGGCTTGACCCTGACGACCGTATCGCCATCGTCGGTGCCAACGGGCAGGGCAAGACCACGCTGGTCAAGTCGATCGCCCAGCGCCTCCCCCTCATGTCGGGAGAGCGTGTCGCGCCCCGTGCCTTGCGCATCGGGTATTTTTCACAAGATCAGATGGATGAGTTGAGAACCGGCGAAACTGTCCTGGATCATGTTCGCGACGCCCTGCCGGAGGGGACGCCGACATCCAAACACCGCGCGGTCGCGGCCGCGATGGGGTTCGCCTACGAAAAGGTAGGAACCGCGATTGAAAAGCTGTCCGGTGGCGAAAAGGTTCGGCTGCTGCTGGGTCTCATGGCGTTGGAAAAGCCACATATCCTGATCCTGGATGAACCGACATCGCATCTCGATATCGATAGTCGCGAGGCGCTGATTTATGCCCTCAACGACTATGACGGGGCCGTCGTTCTGATCACACACGATGTCTATCTTGCCGAGGGCACCGCCGACCAGCTCTGGCTGGTCAAGGACGGCCAGGCGACGCGATATGGCGGCAATCTGAAAGACTATAAAAAGCTGATCCTGCAGGCAGACCGCGGAGCGACCTGAACGTGGCTCTGCCGCCAGTGTTTTCCCGTTCCGGAGGGGATGTCGGGCCGCGTCGCCTTTGGTTTTGGACCTGAGATCCAATGCGCAGTTCGAGCGGGCTCGAACCGCGCATTGCAAGGTGTGTGTTAGAGTTCGCAGGCCATGTCGTCGCTGGCCTCTCCCGCAACGGTGACATCATCCAGCCAGATCTCCAGTCCAGGAGATCCCGAGATGACGAGCGGCGCCGTAATAGCAGACAGATCAGCGCCGGCTTCGGCGAAACAGGACAGCGGCAGCTCCGCATTTTGCCAGTCCTTGCTTTCGGCCCAGCGAATGCCGGCCGTAACATCAATCGAGCCTTCACAGTCCTCGCCACATGCCATGGCAAAGCTCACCGGTCCCTCGCCACGACCGGTTACCATGTAGGAAATCTGCAGAATGCTGTTCTCGCCCAGAGCGACGGGCGCGCCCTCAACGCTGAGCACGCCGGTTCCGGACCAGCTGATGCGGCGGCTATCGTCCTGAACATCACGATCATCAAGCGTCAGGCTGACCTGGCCATCACTACTGCTGGCATCGGGCCCATCGACCACGACCGGCTCTCCTGCCCCGCGCAGTCGTATTTGATAGCCGGCAGAGGCGCGGCCACTGGACAGTATGTTGACCCCGCCATCACCACCGAGGTCCGCAAGTCCGCTATCCTCGCTGAGCGCGCCAATCGGTTCGCCAGGCTCGGCATAGCTGAGCCCGTAGCCATAGGCGAAGAGCGGATCATAACCCTCGTCATGCGGGTTTAGCACGGTCTGGTCTGCGCGTTGTGGCCATGAGTAGGACAGCCGTCCGGCAAAATCATGTCGGGCATTGCCCTCGCTATCGGCGACAAGCACATCGGCGATGCCACCGCCCTCGGAGCCTGGAAGCCATGCCGCGACAAACGCATCAGACGCATTGAGTTCGCGGTTGACCCACAGGGGGCGTCCGGAAATGAACACGGCCACTGTGGGAATTCCATCCGCCTGGAACTGGCGCAGGAGTTCGAGCCCAAGCTCGTCGTCGAAATCGACATAATCCTGATCGCCGACAAATTCAGCATAGGGGTTCTCGCCAAAGACAACCACGGCAACGTCAGGCCGGTCGGTGTAGCTGCCGTCCTCGCTGACGGTCACAACTCCCCCTGCCTCTGCGACCGCTTCCTGGAAACCATCGAAGACGGACTGGCCGCCCGGGAAATCGTCATTGGTATGGCCATCGCCCTGCCAATTGATTGTCCAGCCGCCGGACTGTTTGCCGATATTGTCGGCTCCGTCGCCTGCCAAGAGAATATTTGCGCTCGGTGCAAGTGGCAGAAGACCGGCGTCATTCTTCAGCAACACCAGCGAGCTGCGCACCGCTTCCCGGGCCAAGGCGCGGTGTTCAGAGCCGCCGATAAGTTCGAAATTGCGGGCGTGTTCGCGCTCGGATGGCGCCCCGCCGTCAAACATGCCAGCGCGCGCCTTGACGCGCAGGATGCGGGTTACCGCCTCGTCGAGGCGCTGCATTGGTATGGTTCCATCCTGGACCTGGGTCAGCAGGCTGTCATAGAGACCCTGCCAGCTTCCCGAAGCCATGTACATGTCGACACCGGCGAGCAGGGCCTGGGGGCAGTTTTCCGGTTCACAGCCGGCAATCTGGCCGTGGCCCTCCCAATCCCCGATGACGAAGCCGTCGAAGCCCATGCGGTCGACCAGCACATCCGTCAGCATGGCGCCATTGCCGTGCATTTTCACGCCGTGCCAGGAGTTGAATGAGGCCATGACGGTCTGCACGCCCGCGGTAATCGCCGGCATATACCCGGCGGCGTGGATATCGCGCATGTCAGCTTCACTGGCACGGGTATCGCCCTGGTCAATGCCGCGATAGGTGCCGCCATCGCCCACCCAGTGTTTCGCCGTCGCGACGATGTGGTCGCCGCTGAGCAGGTCATCGGTCCCGGCAACGCCTTGCAGGCCTTCGACCATGGGGCCACTGAGATTGGCCACAATTTCCGGGCGCTCGGAATAACCCTCATAGGTCCGACCCCAGGTATCATTCTGCACCACCGCCAGGGTCGGTGCGAATGTCCAGTCCTGTCCGGTGGCGCGGATCTCCAGTGCCGTCGCTTCGCCGATACGACGGATCAGGTCGGCATCATTCGCAGCGCCAAGCCCGATATTGTGCGGGAAGAGCGTCGCTCCAACGATGTTGGAGTGACCATGTACGGCGTCGGTGCCCCAGATAATCGGGATGCCAACACCCCCGTCCGATGTATCGGTCGTTGCGGTGAAATACTCGTCGGCCAGGGCCAGCCAGTCTTCCGGCGGGGCAAAATTATTGTCGCCAGGACCGGAGTTTCCACCATTGAGGATCGACCCCAGATGGTATTGGACGGCAAGCTCCGGTGTCACCGTTGAAATATCCGCCTGCAGAACCTGGCCCACCTTTTCTTCAACGCTCATGCGCGACAGCAGGTCCGCGATGAAGGCCTCGATCTGTGGATCGCGCTGCACACCGGATTGGCCTTCCGGCCAGTTCGCCGGATCAACGACGACCGAACTGGTGCCATTGGAGACCGTTATGGCGGTGCTTTGCGGCTGTTGTTCCACCGGCTCGGACGTGTTTTCCAACTCCGTCTCGCCAGGCGCTGGCTGGCACGCTGCCAGCGCTATCGCAGCCAAGGAAACGGTGAGTTTGAGATGGGTCAGCTTGGGCATCTTATGGGTCATCTAGGCCTCCTTGCCGGCACCGCGCCAGCGCTTCGGGGTCTGACGGAAATCAGCGTCCCGTTTGAAATCAATGAACATTAGTTGTGAGAAATTGTCGTTGAGTTTGCTGGTCAGCCCGTGGCGCGTGTGGTCGATATCCACCGGGTCGGGCTCGGCATTGCGAAACGCCAGCCAAGCATCCCCTTCAACCGCCGGCGCTTGAGCGGTGGCGACTGCCAGGGTGATGAAGAGGCTCAGAACACTCATAAACGACCTGCTTCAGGAATACGTCGGCCCTGTTTCCAGGAGCCAAGCACGAACATCATTCGACGTCTGTGCAAAATCGCGCGTTAGGCGGATGGAATCGCGCCTGCCCGCGCTGATCAAAAAAGGGGCAGGTTGTGACACCTGCCCCCATTTATAGAGCATGAAACCAATCGGTTTCGACGCAGCCTAGAATTCGTAACGCAGTCCGAATTCAAAGCGACGATCATTGTCAAAGACCGATCGAGCATACGTCTGGCCCGCCGCATCGACTTGCTGTTGAGCCGTCGCTTGCGTGTCGAGCAGGTTCGCAGCCTGTACACGGAATTCGAGATTATCCGTCACATCCCAGCGGAAGGATGCATCCAGGAAGCCAATATCGTCCTGCATGATCGGGTTGCCGGTAATGAAGTCACGGTAGGAGCTTACATATTCCGAGCGCCAGTTGTAGGCGAGACGGAACTCGTAGCGATCATCCTGATAGATACCGATGAGGTTGTAGGAGGTGTCGGACAGGCCGAGCAGCTCACCCACTTCCCAGCGGTAAACGGACAGGAAGCCTTCAACGCCATCACCTTCGGTATCGCGAATGGATGGCAGGGGGGTCGCTTCGGAAGACAACAGCGTCAGGTTGGCCTGAACACCAAGGTTTCCGAACAGACCCGGCCATTCGGTGAAGAATTGCTGGTAGGAGAATTCAACGCCTTCCACGGTACCGTCATTGAGGTTCAGGTTGCCGCTGAAGATGACCGGAATGGTGTAGCCATCCAGGGTCACCGTATCGATGGTTTCCTCGCCATAGACAATGATGTTCTTCAGGTCCTTGTAGAACAGGGACGCGGAGAACAGACCGTCGGAGCCGAAATACCACTCGTAGGACAGGTCGAAGTTGGTCGCCTCGATCGGCTCCAGGTTCGGGTTCCCGCCAAACACGTTCAGCTGGCCTGGAACAATATCCGTGATCGCCGGCGGCGTGGTTGAGCCGTCGATGACGAAGCCAAGCTCGGCAATCGTGGCCTGGTTGGAATTCAGCGCCGCAATATCAGCCGGTGTAATGGCCTGGCTTGCTGCGAAACGAATGATCATCTCATCGTTTAGATCCCAACGCATGTTGAACGACGGCAGCAGGTACTCATAGCCGGCGTCGATCGAGTTGACCTGGTTGGCCTGATCGAGATAGGCCGCAAGTTCCGGCAGGAAGTCGCGTGGCTGTGTCGGATCCGCTGGATTGTCCTCGGCGAGCTCGGCGTAGGAGGCGATACCGCCGCCTGTCGTCTCGGTTTTGACATAACGCAGACCGAAATTACCGCTGATAGATTGGCCGTTGGAGAACTCCTGGCCGTAATTGACCTGGGTGTAGAAGTTCGTTGTTTCCTCACGCACCGAGCCTTCGCTGCCACGACCCACATAATCGATGGAACCGTTTTGACGCAGCGGCACCCAGTCGCCGACCTGGAGATTGCCGTCACCATTCGGGCCGGAGCTGATGAGCGGTTCCGCAGCAAGAGATGCGACAAAGGCCTCATAGTCCTGCATTTGCGTGCGACTCGGGAAGACGATGGATGTCATGTCGCCCAAGAATACGCCGCCGCCCTGGAAGTCGGAGAAATCTGCGATGTCATAGGCGCCGGAATCCACGCGGTTTGCGTATGGCAGGTAACCGCCTGCCCATGGCGGAGCAATCGCGGCCCAGTTCAGGCCTGCATTGCGATTGGTCTGCTCACGCTGTGAGAAACGCGCACCGAACTCAATCGAGTCAAACCAGCCGTCACCGTCGAACTCATACTCTGCATCTGCACGCAGAGCGTAGAGATCACCGGCATTGTCCTCGAACTGGTCTGCGACATACAGCAGGTAGGCATAGCGCGGATCGGCCAGGTCGCCCAATACGCCCGGATCGTCGCCGCGGAAGGTGCCACCCCAGTCAGCCAGACGAACGTCTTCGGACAGGAAGAGCTCGATTTCCGGGTTCTCGGTGTCGGAGAAGTCAAACCGATAATCGGCAAAGTGGTTACCACCAGCCCAGAGGCGGTCCATAGACGCCTCGGCGTCCGTGTAGTGACCGTCCAGTTCAATGTAGAGGCGATCGTTCACACGCCATTTGAAGTTGGCGCTGAAGTCCTGCGTCATCGACTCATTGGTCTGAGCGATTGCAAGCGACTGGAGCGGTGTTTGCAGATTGCCTGTTTGACCCAACCAGTCACGCAGGTTGTTGGAAACCACGCCGGATTCCATCAAGCCGCCATCGATCGGGATCAGGTTTTCACAAATTCCCACGCCGCCATTCGCTGCTTCACCAGCACCGCTACAGCGCGGAATGCCGGCGGACGTGAACGGGACGATATTGCGAGAGTCAGGACCTTCCAGGATGGACCAAGAAGCCCAGGACTCGGCGTCCGTGAAGAATTCGATCGTACGCTCATCGGTGCGCACAAAGTTCTCAACGCGCGTCGCCTTTACGGTCAACTCCATGTCGCCGTCATTGGAACGCCACTGGCCAGCCAGATAGATGCTGTCGCGCTCGCGGCCAATCTCGGCATCACGTGCCTGCCAGCCACCTGGCAGAGCCATGGTCGTCCCCGGAGCGTCCGGGTTCGGGACCGCGAGAAGCGGGCCGTACTGGAAGCCGTTGATCGAGGACTGCAGCTCGGATGTAGAGAAAGAACCGAGCAGGCCGAATTCGCCTGCACCGTTTTCCCAGCGATCACCATAGATGATGCTGAAGCCCGGGCTCCATTCCTCAGCCTGGTCCGTATAGATGGTGTCAGCCACAACGACGGCAACACGACCGTCACGATCGAAGGGCTCCAGGGTCCGCAGGTTGACCGCGCCGGCGATGCCGCCTTCGATCATGCTGGCGGTCTGGTTTTTGTAGACGTCAACGCCGCCGATCAGTTCCGGCGGGATGCTGGCCCATTCAAGAGCACGACCACCGTTTGCGGAGAAGGCGTCGCGTCCATTGAACTCGGAGCGGACATACTGAAGACCACGAACGATGTTGCCCGAACCTTCTGGAGACGGGAAGTCGCCGTCGCTGCCACCAAGCTCGAAGCGCTGGGTGACAACACCCGGAACGCGTGCCAGTGCCTCGGCTACGGACAGGTCCGGCAGCTGCGACACGTCTGTTGCGGTGATGGAGTCGACGAACGTATCCGCGTCTCGCTTGATGTTTCGCGCATTTAGAAGTGCGCCGCGCACACCCTCGACGACGATGACCTCAGCTGGACTCGAATCGTCCGCATCGTCTGCATCCTGAGCAAAAGCGGGTTGAGCGCCGATCGCAACAACCAGTGCCGTAGTACCCAGAAGGGCGTACCGCGTAGACCGCCAACGGTCTGAAATGTTGGAATTTTTCAATGTATTCTCCCCTAGACGCACGTCTTGTTTTGGTTCCCCGAGCCTTAAATCGGCAGCGTAAGTATGATAACGTTATCATAACAGATTGGACAGTGATAGCGTTATCAGAGGCGCTTTCCTTTTTGCAACTCACGATCCATATTCAAATGATAGTTTTGTTACGTAAAAGGACCAGTCGTGGTGCCGATTTCCCGAATTTGTATTGTAGGTGGAGGAACAGCCGGTTGGATGACGGCGGCCGCTCTATCAAACAAATTCAAAAACTTAGATTTCGAGATCTCCCTGACTGAATCCGAGCAGATCGGAACCGTCGGCGTAGGTGAGGCAACTTTGCCACATATCCGATATTTCAATCAGGCGTTGGGGATAGACGAAGCGGAATTCATGAAGTTGACCGAAGCAACGTTTAAGCTCGGCATTGAATTCTGCGACTGGGGCTGCCTCGGCGATCATTATATTCACCCTTTCGGCGATTATGGTGTGCCTGTCGACGACCTGGATTTCCACCAGCTCTGGCTCAAGCAACACCAGGCTGGCGCGGCGGGCCGCATAAGCGATTATTCCTACCCCATCATCGCCGCAGAGCAGGGGCGCTTTCACTTGCCCGGTGATGATCCCGGTCAGATCGGTTCCAACTTTGGCTACGCCTATCAGTTCGACGCCAGTCTCTACGCCCAGTACCTGCGGCGCTATAGCGAAGACAATGGCGTGTCCCGGATTGAAGGCCGGATCGTTGACTCCCAACGGGAGGCAAGTTCGGGCGACATCTCGGCTGTTGTCCTCGAGGATGGGCGAACCGTCGAGGCCGACCTTTTTGTGGATTGTTCAGGCTTCCGGGGCCTATTGATCGAGCAAGCGCTCGAGACGGGTTATGAAGACTGGAGCGAGTGGTTGCCGTGCAATCGCGCGGTTGCCGTTCCGTGCGAATCCCGTGGCACGCTCCTGCCGTATACCCGAGCCACCGCACGCCCCGCCGGCTGGCAATGGCGCATCCCGCTCCAACATCGTACGGGCAATGGGCATGTCTACTGGAACGCGCACATTTCCGATGACGAAGCGACGCATCAGTTGATGAGTACACTGGAAGGTCCGGCGCTGGCAGAACCGAAGCAACTGTTCTTCAAAACGGGTCGACGCAAGAAATTCTGGAACCGCAATGTTGTCAGTATTGGCCTTTCGGCCGGCTTTCTCGAGCCGCTGGAATCGACCTCGATACATCTGATCCAGGAGGGGATCACCACGCTTATAGAGCTTTTCCCCCACCAGAACATCGAGCCGCTGGATATCGATGAGTACAATGCGCGCATGGGGCTGAACTTCGAACGGGTCCGGGATTTCCTGCTTCTCCACTATGTCGCGACGCAACGTGAAGACAGTTCGATGTGGCGACATTTCCGAGCGCTTGAACTGCCGGAGAGCCTGCAAGAAAAGATCGATGCGTGGATGTCCCGCGGGTATGTTCTGAAATACGAGTTTGGGGTTTTCCTGCCGCCCAGCTGGATCGCTGTGCTGCTGGGGCAAAACCTTATTCCGGCAGCCCATGATCCGCGCATCAATCGTTATGAGCCAGTCGACATCGAACATCGTCTGCAGGCGATCCTGACCGAAACCGCCGCGGCCGTGAAATCGACACCGATGCAGGCGGACTTCCTGCGTCAGCATGGAGCAGCATCCGATTCAGCGCCTATTCTGGCGAACCCGAGCTAGGCCAGGAGAGCCGTTGCAGCCGATGAGTTCCTCATGCAAGACCATACTCGTTCTCGGTGACGGGCTCGCAGGTAATCTGGTTACCGCACGCCTGGCTGATAGCCTTGGGCCCGATTTCGCCGTCATTCAGGTTTGCGACGGCCAGAGCATGGCCGCTGACGCGCTCTATGGCGGAGCGACGGCGCCGGAAAGCTATAACTTCCTGCGTGGACTGGGGCTGGATGAACCGACCTTGCTGCTCGATACGGCCGCCAGTTTCTCGTTCGGCACGCATTTCCGGCATTGGCTCACACCTGAGGGCTGGGTGCTGTGCCACCATTCGCCTTTTCCGACGATCGAGGGGATCCCGCTGCACCATCACGTGACGCGGGAGAAGCATGCGCTCGAACCTCTGCTGGTTTCAGCGCAAGCAATCCTGGGTGGACGGTTCGCGCACCCGCCTGCCGATCCCAACATCCCGTTGTCACAGGCGGAATACGGTTATCAATTCGATGCGCTTGAGGTGTCCGATCTGCTCGCAAAACGCATTTCCATAAGCGCCGTAAAGCGGGTCACTCAGCCTGTTTCACAGTTTGATGTCGAAGATGGACTCATAACGGCTGTGCGTCTTGAGGCAGGCGATAACATCGAAGCCGATCTGGTGATCGATGTTAGCGGTATGACACGGCTGGCCAGCCTGGCTGCGGGAGCGCGTTTTAAGGCGCAACGAACAATTGGGGTGACGGCAACCCCACGGCCAGCAGAACAACTGGGGCCGCCCTGTCGCGAGATCGAAATCACGCCTGCGGGATGGACTGCAAAAACGCATCTCCAGGACAAGGAGTTGGTTCTGGAAATCGCAACCGCCGACCCAAAGGCAGATCCAGCGTCACACGTTACCGCGGTTCTGGGACATCTCGAAGCCGCATGGGTCGGCAATTGTGTCGCGATCGGTCATGCCGCCAGCGTTTTCGAACCGTTGACCCCGGCGCCGATGATGATGCTCCAGCGTGACATCGAACGCCTGATAGAGCTCATCCCTGTTTTGCCCGAAATGCATGTGGAGCGTCGCGAATTCAACCGGCGTTTTCTCGAGGATGCCTCACACATCGAGCTGTTTCACGAGAACTTGCTGGCGGCCGAAGAAGCGCCGGAAACACCCTACTGGCGAGCGGCATCATCACCGGTTCGCAGCGACAAGCTCGACCGCAAGATTCGACAATTCTCCCACAGGGGTATTTTGACGCGATACGATCTGGAACCCTTCAACGACGAAGACTGGGCTATCGCGCATTGGGGTATGGGCCGAGTGCCGCGCCACCCTGACAGACAGATGGACCGTGTCGCCGCACAGGTCAGTACCCAGCAACTCGATCAGATCCGGCGGGCAAACGACCAGCTGGTGCCCAAGATGCCGCCGCACCACGTTTATGTGGCCAAGCTCAAGCAATACCTGAAAAAGAAACTCCATGCCTGACTCATCTGCCAATAATATCAAGAAGATCGTTATCGTTGGAGGTGGGTCAGCCGGGTGGATGACTGCTGCGGCCCTGTCCAGTTTGCTACCCCCGAACAGCGTGCAGATTTCACTCGTTGAATCCGAACAGATCGGTACCGTTGGAGTGGGCGAAGCCACCATTCCCGACATCATCAATTTCAATACGATCCTGGGCATTCCCGAAGCGGAATTCCTAAAGGCCACCAATGGCACATTCAAACTCGGCATCAAGTTTGTGAACTGGGGTCAGTTGGGTGAGGAATACCTACACCCGTTTGGTCAGCACGGCGCCGACATGAACGGGATCGACTTTCACCAGTTCTGGCTGGGTTACAAACGGGATCACCCGGCCAGTACGATTGAGGATTTCAGCCTCAGTGCTGTCGCGGCCAAAAGCGGCAAGTTCGCCATGCCGGACCCCAACCCGCGTTCGGTCCTGTCCCAGATGCGCTACGCCTATCATTTTGATGCGACCGCCTACGCCGCCTATCTGCGGCGTTATGCCGAGCAACGCGGCGTCAAACGAACCGAGGGCAAGGTGACCGAAGTTCACCAGAACACGGAAACCGGCCATATAACGCGCATTGATCTCGACGGTGGCGCCAGTCTGGACGGCGATTTCTTTTTCGACTGCACCGGGTTTCGCGGTCTGCTCATCGACAAGACACTGGGTGTGGGCTTTCGGGACTGGTCCCACTGGTTGCCCTGTGACACGGCGCAGGCGGTAGCCTGTGAACTGTCCGGTGAGATCCTGCCCTATACAATCTCCACCGCGAAGACAGCGGGCTGGCAATGGCGCATCCCTACCCAGCATCGCACCGGCAATGGGCATATCTATTCCAGCAGCCTTCTGAGTGATGATGAAGCTGTCGAGAGCCTGATGGCTGACCTGGACGGGCCCGCCATCGGATCGCCTCGAAAAATCTGCTTCCAGACCGGCCATCGCGCGAAACTCTGGGAAAAGAACTGCGTCGCCATCGGTTTATCCGGTGGTTTCCTCGAGCCGCTTGAGTCGACCTCTCTTTTCCTCATTCAGGAGGGGATCAGCAAGTTTATCGCACTCTTTCCAACGGCGGATATTCCGTCGGTGGTCCGAGAAGAATACAATCGCCAGCTGGTCAAGAAATTCGAGCAGGTCAGGGATTTCATTATCCTGCACTACAAGGCGACTGAGCGTGATGATACGCCGTTCTGGAACTACACGCGCACAATGGATATTCCTGACACGCTGACACAGCGGATCGAGCTGTTTCGCGCAGCCGGGCGGGTTTTCCGCTATGAAGATGAATTGTTTTCAAAGCCGAGTTGGGTCGCAGTCCTGCTCGGGCAAAATATTGTGCCAAAATCGATTGATCCGGTTGTCAGTACGGTGGAGCGTGAAAAAATCGCGCGGAGCCTGCAATCGATGCGTTCAGCCATGGACGGCGCAGTTGTGAATATGCAGTCCCATCGTGCCTTCCTGGAAAGGTATGCTTGGGCCGGAGCGAACGCTTAGGGGAGATGGGCGAAATCATGCAAGACCAGAACATCAAGGAGATCGTGATTGTCGGCGGCGGCACGGCAGGCTGGATGGCGGCGGCAGCCTTCTCGATCCTGCTTCGAAACCCGTCCATCAGCATCAAGCTGATCGAATCCGACGAGATCGGTACGGTTGGGGTCGGTGAGGCGACGATCCCGCACATTCGCTATTTCAACAAGCTGGTCGGCCTGGAGGAAAAAGAATACCTGCGCCGTACCAATGCGACGTTCAAACTTGGCATCGAGTTTGTAAACTGGGGCCAGGTCGGGGACCGATATTTTCACCCGTTCAGCCCCTATGGCGTGAGCATGGACGGCATTCATTTCCATCACTTCTGGCTGCGTCATATCCAGAAGCCGGGCGCTGCTCCGATCGATGACTACAATCTCCAGGTCATGGCTCACAAGGAGAATACCTTCACTCACCCGCAACCCAATCTGCGGGGGTCCCCGCTGGCCAGTATCGAATACGCCTATCAGTTCGACGCCAACCTGTATGGAAAATACATGCGGGAGGTGGCCGAATCGCGTGGGGTGCAACGTGTCGAGGGCAAGGTTGTCGACGTCAAGCAACACAGTGAAAGTGGTCTGGTCGAACACCTCACCCTGGAATCCGGTGAAACCGTGAAGGGCGACTTGTTCATCGATTGCACGGGTTTTCGTGGCCTGCTCATCGAGCAGACCCTGAAGTCCGGATATGATGACTGGTCACACTATCTGCCTGTTGATCGTGCCGTCGCCCAGGCCTGCGAACTGGGTGGCGACCTGACACCGTATACGCGGTCGACCGCACACGCGTCCGGCTGGCAGTGGCGCATTCCGCTGCAGAACCGCCTCGGTAATGGTCATGTCTATTGCAGCCAGTATATCAGCGATGACGAAGCGTATGCGACGCTGAAGTCGGGCCTGGACGGCGCGCCGATATCCGAGCCTCGCTTCCTGCGTTTCAAGACCGGTATCCGCAAAAAGCCGTGGAACAAGAATGTGGTATCTCTCGGCCTCGCGAGCGGTTTCCTGGAACCGTTGGAGTCGACTTCCATCCACCTGATCCAGACCGCCATTGCGCGTTTGATGACCAATTTCCCGGACAAGCATTTCAACGAGAAAGACATCGCCTACTACAATGACCGGACCCTGGCCGAATTCGAACAGGTCCGCGACTTCCTGATCCTGCACTATTGCGCGACGCAGCGCACGGACAGTGATTTCTGGAACTATGTGCGGACGATGGAGCTGCCGGAAACGCTACGCCAGCGGATCGAAATCTATATGGAGAATGGTCGGCTCTATCGGCACGATAACGAACTCTTCGGAGAACACAGCTGGTTCGCCGTCTTCGAAGGCCAGAACATGCGACCGAAACGCTATCATCCAGTGATCAATCACCTGTCCGACGAGATGTTGGACAAACGTATGAGCGAAATTCGCCGCGCGACCAAAAAGTGCCTAGAGCAGTTCGAGGATCACGAACAATATTTGCGCAAGCAGGCCTGATCGATTTCAGGCCTGTGCCATCAATCGTCGGCACCAGGTGAGGCTGCAGACTCGCGCACAACCAGTTTATAGGGCAGGCGTTGTTTTTCCGTTGCCGGTCGCGCGCCGGCCGCTTCCTCGCCGACAATACGCTCGAGAGTTTCGATCGCCGCATTGGCCATTTCGCGGATGGGCTGACGAATGGTTGTCAGCGGTGGCCAGATGGCAGACGCCGTGGCGGTGTCGTCAAACCCAACGACAGAGATGTCTTCCGGCACACGCAGTCCAGACTGGTGAATGCTGTTGATCGCTCCAGCAGCCATATCGTCATTGCTCGCGAAAATTGCCGTCGGCGGAGTAGCAGTGTCGAGCAGGCCCTTGGCGGCTCGCATTCCGGACACATAGGTGAAATCGCCTTCGCCAACGATGCTGGCATCAAAGGGGCGACCCGCCGCCTCAAGCGCCTGTTTATAGCCAGTCAGACGTAATTCGCTGGCCCTGTGGTCCGGTGGGCCCTTGATCAGCCCCACACGATCATGACCGAGCCCGAGCAGGTATTCCGTCATCTCGCGCGCGGCGTCGATATCATTCATGCCCACACTGGCGCCGGCATAGGTATTCAATCGCGGACTAACACAGACATAGGCGATCTTGGTGCGTTCCAGGACATCGATCAGCTGTGGGTCGTCAGACAGCGGTGGAACCACGATCAGCGCCTGAATGCTGGTATCAAGAAAACGGCGTTCGATCAGCTCCAGGTCGACCAGCTTCCGGTCGAGGAAGGGCTCCTCGACAACCAGGTTGTGACCCAACCGCCTGCATGTGCTCAAAGCACCGAGCAGGAATTCGCTCAGATAGCCGTAACTCGGATTGCGGTAGATCAGGCCGATGAACAAGCCTGACCGGCCAGCAAGACTCCGCGCCATCAGGTTCGGCCGATAATTCAGGGCGCGCATGGCATCCTGAACCCGGCGACGGGTCGATTCCCGAACGATGTCCTGATTGTTGAGAACACGGGACACGGTCATCGGGGAGACTGACGCTAACGCTGCGACATCCTTGATGGTCGTTTGCGGCTTCTTGTTCATTCAATTCCTGTACATACTGCCAAGGTGCAGCGCCACAACGAGCGCTTGCCTTGATACGTCTTCGACGACAGGCCGATTGTCGCTCTGTATAGATCCATAGGCGGACATCTCAAACCACCCAAGACCAGACGACGGAGTGTGCCCATGTTCAGCTTGTGCGATGATCTCCTGCACAGACAGGCCGGTAGCCACCAGCTCATTTGCGAGCGAGGCGCCTGGTGCGGTCGCCTACGCCGGCTCCGCCGCGCCATGGCCTGGGCCCGGCGCGGCGATCCGTCTCGCGGTTTTCGGTCCGCTATTTACCAGAACAGAACGTAGATCGTGATCAGCGTTGCGATGATCGCAAAGCTGGCGAGATTGAAGATCCGTTCTGTCGCGAACTTGATACCGGTCAGGTCAATTGAGCGGTCATTGGCGGGCTTGCCGGTGACAATCGAAACTGCCATGCCGATCAGCATACACGCCAGGAAAACGATCCAGATCCGAACCACAAACGGCAGATCCAGTGCCTCCAGACCAATCATGCCCAGAACTTGCTGGCCCGCCCCTCCGATAGCAGCAGGATTGGCCATGAGCCAGAACACGAAGGACAGGACCAGCGAGCTGATCAACAGTGCGTACGCGCCGATCGTATTGGTCCGTTTCCAGAAGAATCCCAGCAGGAAGACCGCGACGACACCCGGTGCCACAAAGCCGGTATATTCCTGAATGGTCTGGAAAGCGCTTTCCATTCCGCCGAGGAAAGGCTGAGCCAGCGCCAGCGCCAGTGCCATGGCGGAAAACGCTGTTACACGGCCGACCGTCACATAGTGCTGCTCGGATTCCTTGGCCCGCATGGAACGGTACAGGTCCATCGTGAAAATCGTCGAGATTGAATTCATCATCGATGCCAGAGATGACACCACCGCAGCAATGAGAGCTGCAAAGACAAGTCCGCGCAGTCCAACCGGCACCAGCGTCATCAGTACGCCGTAGGTGGTGTCAGGTCGAGCGTCCAGCGCCGCCTGGTCCAGCATTCCATTCTGCGCCAGGTGCAGCGCCGCGATGCCCGGAACGACAACGATCACCGGGATCAACAGCTTCAGGCCAGCGGCGAAGGCGAGACCCTTGCGCGCCTCAGCCAGGCTCTTGGAGCCCAGCGCCCGCTGGATGATGTACTGGTTGAAACCCCAATAGGAGAAGTGCAGGACCCAAAGACCGCCCAGCAGGGTCCATATGCCCGGCAGGTCCGAATAATTCGGATGTTCAGGATCCAGGATCATGTTGAAGTGGCTGGGAATTCCGGTCAGGAGTGTGTTGAAGCCCGCGAGTGCACCGGCGCCATCGCCGACCAGTCCGAGTGCGATCCAGGTGATCAGCACACCGCCGATGATCAGCACCACGACCTGGATGATATCTGTCAAAGCCACCGCTTTGAGGCCGCCATACAACGAGTACAGCACGGCGAACGCGGCAAGCAGGATCATGCCCGGCAGGACGGCGAGACCGGTGACCGCGTTGATCGCAAGGCCGCCCAACCACAGCACGCTCGTCAGATTGACGGCAGTGTAAAGCGCGATCCAGAAGACCGCCATGATCGACTTGACCCCGCCGCCGAACCGCTGGTCCAGGAATTGCGGCATCGTGTAAACGTTGCGCTCCAGGAAAATCGGCAGGAAGTACTTGGCGACAACCAGCAGCACGATGGCGGCCTGCCATTCATAGGCAGCGATCGCCAGTCCGACGACATAGCCCTGTCCTGATTGTCCGATAATCTGCTCGGCCGAGATGTTCGCGGCGATCAGGGACGCGCCCACGGCCCACCACGGCAATGACTTGCCTGCGAGGAAGTAGTCGGTCGAATCCTTCTTGTGTCCAGCCTTTTCCCGGCTCACCAGGGTCGCGATCGCTATCAGTCCGAAGGCATAGCCAAGGACGATCACGAGATCGATCATTGAAAGTGTCATATTGTCTCCCCCGGGTGCGACTGTCTGAATTTTTATGCCAGCGTCTCGTTGGACACGCAGATGGCGAATTGCCGCTTCCCAGAGGAATTGTTAACGCAACCAATTCAGCAGCGCAATGCAGTCCGAAGATCAAATTTGCGTTCAACTCCGGACCATGACAGTGCGATCATGCGTCATTGATGCGGGCCACGGAATCCCGTTCGATCAGTTCGTAACGCAGTGGTTCCACCCCTTCATCAGCTGGCGAAGAGCCCAACGTATCAATGAGTTGAGAGACCGCAGCGGCCCCGTATTCCAGCAGGGGCTGCCGCACCGTCGTCAGGGCCGGCCAAATCTTGTCGGCGACATCCGAGTCGTCGAATCCAACCACTGACAATTGCTCGGGAACCGTGACGGACAGCCTGTGCGCGGCCATGATTATCCCTGCGGCCATGTCATCATTCGCGGCAAAAACGGCGGTCGGTGGCTGCTCACGGCGAAGCAGTTCGTCTCCCGCTGCCAAGCCGGAGGGGAATTCGAACGTGCCCGGCATCACTAGGTCTTCGTGGAACGGCAGGTCAGCCGCCGCGAGCGCCTCTTGATACCCTTTGAAGCGGACCTCGGTCGCCTTCTGATCCTCCTTGCCGCGCTGGAAAGCAATTCGCTTGTGACCCCGGTCGATCAGGTAATTTGTCAGCTCCCGTGCCGCAGCCCGTTCGTCGATCATCACCGTGCGCACGGACCCGGGCAGATCATGCGGGCCGACCCGGGCCACGCGCACGTCAAACTCGGGCAGAACCTCGGCAAGCTTGGGATCATTGGATAGTGGCGGGACCAGCAGTAATCCGTCGGGCCGACTTGCATCCATCAGGTCGGAAAAGAAGGTGCGCAGTCCGTCATGGTCGAGATCAGACATGTTTTCGACCAGGGAAATCATGAGCTGATAACCTTTTTTCTGGCAGGCCTGTGCTGCTCCGAACTGCACGGCGTTGACGTAGTTCGACCGGTGGGAGTGAGACAGCATATGGATGGTATAGCTGCGCCGCCCGCGCAACTGACGGGCTGAAGTCGAAGGCACATATCCGACTTCCTCCGCAGCCTCCCGGACCCGCTGGCGCAGATCGTCCCGGACATGCGGCTCATTGTTCAAGACGCGGGAAACGGTCTTGATCGAGACACCTGCCTTGGCGGCCACGTCCATCATTCGAGCCATGTGCTGGTCCTCCCGGGGTAAATATTTGCCAAGCTTTGTTTCCTCTATGCCGCGAATTGGTCCGAACGGCCAAATCGGAGCTCATCCGGAATTGGAGTTTCGCCCCGAGACTTGCCAGACACAATCTTCCCGACCTACCGTTTGGGCGTTTCAGCCGGTATCGAAACCGGCGTTTGAAATCGGGGATTCCCTCATGCATGAAATCGTGTTCGGCCTGTCCCTGGCCCTACAGTCGTCCTGCACCCCAACGAATGAGGAGGCGGCCATTGTCCTGAACCAGACCGGTTTTGAACAGCATGGCCCCAAGCTGGCGATATTGCGCACAGACGCCGAGCAGCCGGTGGCCTGGCAGGTGACAGACAGCGACGGTTCAGAACAAGCACAGGGGTTCTCGCAGCCCTGGGGGCTGGATGCGAGCGCAGGGGAGACGGTGCACCGGATTGACCTGTCCGCGCTGACTGAAGTCGGCGACAGTTTCCAGCTTCAGGCCTGCGGCAGTCGGTCCCGAACATTCAGCATCGGTCGCACGTCCTACGGCCGACTTGCCGAGGACAGCTTGCGATACTTCTATCTCAACCGTCTGGGCATTGACCTGGAGCCGGAGTTTACAGGCGGGGAAGACTGGGCCCGGGCCGGGGGGTTCATGAACAGTCGGGCTACCTGTTTTCATGGCGAGGACATGATGGGCACGTCTTGGCCGGGCTGCGACTACCAACTGGATACGGCCGGTGGATGGGCGGATGCCGGAGATTATGGCCAGTATGTCGTGAATGGCGGCATTGCCGTCTGGACATTGCACTATGCCTACGAACGTTTCGGCCAGCATGGCGATATCGAGCGGCTGGGCTGGGATGGCGCGCGATTGCCCCTTCCGGAAAGTGAGGACGGGTTAAGCGAGATCCTGCTGGAAGCGCGCTGGCAGATGGAATTCATGCTGGGGCTGCAGATTCCTGACGGTAATCCGGTCTGGGTTGATGCGCGCGAGGGTGACATGGAGACGCCCCGGCCAACGGAGGTCGACGGCTCCGGTCTTGTGCATCACAAGCTCCACGAAAACCGGTGGCTGCCTTTACCGCTGATGCCGGCCGATGCGGATGAGCCCCGGTTCCTGATCCCGCCCTCGACTGCGGCGACCCTCAATCTCGCTGCGACCGGCGCACAATGCAGCCGTGTGTGGCGCGACCTTGATGCGGTCTTCGCAGCGCGTTGCCTGGCCGCTGCGGAGCGCGCCTACCGGGCCGCCCGGCGACACCCGGATCTGCTCGCCCGCGACATGTTTGACGGCGGTGGTGCCTATGGCGATCTGGATGTGCGTGACGAGTTTTACTGGGCCGCAACCGAGCTCTTCCTTGCGACAGGCGAGGACAGCTACCGCGCCGAGGCTGGGCATTATCGCGCGCAATTAAACTCCTGGCGCCCGGTTTTCTGGGCCAATACGGAGTTGTTGGCGGAATTGTCCGCTTCTCTTGCCGAGGGCCAGGTGGCCGACACAGCGGAAGTGACCATCATCAACACGGCGCGGCGATATCAAGAGGAGATGGAGGCCACGGGCTATCTCTACCCGCTCACGCCGGAACAGATCACCTGGGGCTCGAATGCAAACCTGCTCAACCGGGCACTGGTGATGGCGGCGGCCCACGACATCGCTCCGTCGAATGGCTTCCGGGACGGTGTTGTTCACGCGCTCGACTATTTGTTGGGACGCAATCCGCTCGATCAAAGTTATGTTGCCGGTCACGGTGAGCGTGCGATGCAACATCCTCATCATCGTTTTTGGGCCAATGGTGCCGATGCGGAGTACCCGCCCGCCCCGCCGGGTGCCCTGTCCGGTGGCCCGAACTGGAGGGTGATGACGGATCCGGTTGCGCGGGAGATGCAGGGGCAATGCGCGCCACAGACCTGTTGGGCTGACCATGTTGATGCTTATGCGCTGAACGAGGTTGCTATCAACTGGAATGCGCCGCTGTTCGCCATCGCGGCGTATTTGGAAGAGACCGAGAGCCGACCCGACTAGCTCATCCGAGCTCAAGCGGTGTTGCTTGCGATTGCGGTTGACAACGTTGTCACATTGCGTTTTTCTTCGCGCAATAAGGGGAGAGATCATGCCTGTATACCGCCCGTCAAAAGCCACAATTTCCTTGGCCGCAATGGCCATCTCACTTGGACTGGCCAGCTGTCAAAAGGGCAATGAAGTTGCCGACATACCGACCGTTGAACCGGTCTATGTAGATCTCCCCGAGGTGGCGACTGCCAGCCCGGACAACTGGCCGGCGATTGCCCCGCTACCGCTTGACCCAGATGTCGAGACACGTATCGATTCAATCCTGGCTCTCATGTCCGTGGAGCAGAAGGTCGGACAGGTCATCCAGGCCGATAGTGGTTCGGTGACGGCCGAGGAAGTTCGCGAATACCGCCTCGGTTCAGTTCTCAGTGGCGGCAATTCGGCCCCGGGCGCGGAGCCCTATGCCGACGCCGAGACGTGGCTGGAGGCTGCTGACGAATATTTCAACGCCTCCCTGGACACAGACGGTGTGGAAGTCGCGATCCCGATCATTTGGGGGATCGATGCGGTGCATGGCCACGCCAATCTACGCGGGGCGGTGGTGTTCCCACACAATATCGGGCTGGGCGCCGCGAATAGCCCGGACCTGATCGAGGAGATCTTTCGCATCACCGCGCGTGAACTGTCGGTTTCAGGGCATGACTGGACCTTTGCGCCCACCCTCGCTGTCCCGCGCGACGACCGCTGGGGGCGGACCTATGAAGGGTTTTCGGAGGACCCGGAGATTGTCCGTGCCTATGGCGAACGCATCGTCTGGGGTTTGCAGGGTCGTCCCGGCACGGACGAGTTCATGGCGACGGGGCGGGTCATCTCCAGCGCCAAACATTTCCTCGCCGATGGTGGTACGGTTGACGGCCGCGATCAGGGCGATGCGGTTATCAGCGAAGCCGAGCTGCGCGACATCCACGCGCAGGGCTATTATTCCGCGATACCGGCCGGCGTTCAGACGGTCATGGCCTCATTCTCCGGCTGGAACGGCATCCGCATGCACGGCAATCAGAGCCTGCTGGAAGATGTGCTCAAGGATCGCATGGGCTTCAACGGCTTCGTGATTGGCGACTGGAATGGACACGGGCTGATCGACGGCTGCACCGCGACGGATTGTCCGGAGAGTTTCAATGCCGGTGTCGACATGTTCATGGCGCCCGACAGTTGGCAGGAACTCTACTACAGCACTCTGGAACACGTCCAAGCCGGGCGCATCTCAATGGATCGGCTTGATGACGCTGTGCGCCGCATCTTGCGCGTCAAGATCCAGTCCGGCCTGTTCGAACAAGTCGCGCCGAGCGAACGACCGCTGGCGAATGATTCGACCGTGCTGGCCGCGGACGAACACCGCGCAATTGCCCGACAGGCCGTTCGAGAGTCCCTGGTTCTATTGAAAAATGACGACAATCTACTGCCGCTGGATCCAGGGCTGACGGTACTGGTTGTCGGCGATGGTGCCGACAGCATAACCAAGGCGGCCGGAGGCTGGACCCTGTCCTGGCAGGGCGGCGGCTATCCCAATTCGGAATTCCCGGCCGGTCAAACCATTCTGGATGGCATTCGTGACGTGGTTGAAGCCGCTGGCGGCGAGGTCATTTTTGACGCTGATGGCGAAACAGAGACCGCGGCCGACGTCGTCATCGCGGTTTATGGCGAGGAGCCCTACGCCGAATTCCAGGGGGATCGCGATCACCTCGACTTTACCCCCAATGGATTCGATACGGAACAGCTGACTACCTACGCTCAAGCGGGTACGCCGGTCGTCAGTGTGTTCCTGTCGGGTCGTCCGCTGTGGACCAACCCGGAGATCAACGCCTCGAACGCCTTTGTCGCGGCCTGGCTTCCCGGCACCGAAGGCGGCGGTATCGCCGACATGATTTTCCGCACGGATCCAGCATTCGATTTTACCGGAAGACTGTCCTTCTCCTGGCCTGCAAACGCGACAGGGGGCCCGCTTAATCGCGGTGACGCGGCTTATGCGCCACAATTCCCCTATGGCTATGGGCTTGGTTTTGACGGCGAGACAGAGGTCGGCCAATTGTCCGAGGAATCGGGACTGTCGGCCGAAGATCTTACCCCCAGCGGTGCGTTCTTTATGCGCGGGCAGGCCATCAGCCCGTGGCAGGTGGAAACGGGGATTGGTGGAGACTGGACCGCGCGGCCGGAAGGTCGGGCAGAAACCGAAGCCGTGACGTTGGGGCGCACTGATAGAACCTCGCAGGAGGATTCCCTGCAGGTCACGTGGCGCGAAGCCGGAGTTGGTGTACGGCTGACTGCGGACGCCCCCGTTGATCTGTCCCGCGAAGCCAATGGTGAAATGGAAATCTCCTTCAGAGCTCGGGGATTTGGCAGTGAGGATGTGTGGGTAAATATCGGTCTGGCCTGCGCCGCCGAGGAAAGCTGTTCGCACTCTGTACCGATCCAGATCATGCAGGGCCCGTGGCGCGAATACCGTGTCAGCCTGAGTTGTTTCAGCGATGCCGGATTGGACCTCAGCCGTGTGTCCACGATCTTTGATCTGCGTCCGGAGACAGAAGACGGAGAGATCGGTCTGGGCGATATCCTGCTCGCTTCAGACACCGACGCCGCGCAGACTTGCGGTGATGATCGCTAGAAAGAGGGCCGGCATGTCGACTTTCACCGACAAGGTCTCCGCAAGGCCGGCTCGGGCGGCGGTGTTTGTTCTGTGCATTGCCGTCCTTGCCCTGGGCAGCTGTTCTGACACAGGGCTCCGTCAGCCGGATGAAGGGGCGCTGACCCTTTCACGTTCCGACTATGCGTCCCGGCTGCATGGTTTCTGGCTCGGCCAGTCGATTGGAAACTGGACCGGCCTGATCACGGAAATGGACAAGATCGGTGGCGATGGCCCGCACGGCGAATTTTACACACGCGCGGATTGGGGGCAGCCCGACCAGCCCGCGATATGGGGCGAAGGCCAGCCGAGTGAAATCTCGCCTGTGATAGATTTTGTCTTGCGCCGCCCGGGTGACGCCTGGGGCGCGGATGATGACACGGATATCGAGTATCTCTATCAGGATGCCCTTTTCCGGTCAGGTGGAACACAGCTGACAGGAGCGCAGATCCGTGACACCTGGCTGACCCATATCTATGACGAGCGTGAGGAAACGCCCTACGGCCGAGACGGCGAGGTCTGGCAGAACTACCTGTGGGTTTCCAATCAGCGCGCGCATCAACTGATGCTGGAGGGCATGATACCGCCAGCGACGGGCGCCCCGGAGTACAACCCCCACACCGACATGATTGATGCCCAGCTGACGACCGAGATTTTTGGCCTGTTTGCTCCGGGGCGTCCCGACATAGCGCGTGAAATCGGGCGTCTGCCCGTGCAAACCACGGCCCGCGGAGCGGCCGAGGAAGCCGCGATGTTCTATATCACATTGCATGCCCTCGCACCGCTTGCCGATCCGGACCAACCCATGGCGGACCGCGTTCACAGCATGGCAATGCAGGCCCGTGAGCTGCTTCGGGGTGATGGCTATCCTGCGGCCATGTTTGATTTCGTGGCGGCCGCATATGCTGACGGGCAGGCATGGGAGGATGTGCGGGATGAACTCTACGCGCGCTATCAGGTGAGGGGCGCGGACGGTTATGACATCTCGGATCGCGATCTCTATTGCAACGGGTGTTTCGCTTCGGGGATCAATTTTGGCGCCAGCCTCATCAGCCTTTTTTACGGAGAAGGCGATATTCGCGAGACCATTCGCATCGCCACCCTGGCCGGATGGGACTCTGACAATCCAGCGGCGACCTGGGGCGGGTTGCTCGGATTCATGATCGGTCGCGATGGCGTTGAAGCGGCCTTCGGTGCGCCCTTGTCAGAGCAGTTTGATATTCATCGAACCCGACGCGGCTTTGCCAATCAGGGCGAGGACACTTTTACTGCGATGTCGCAGAAGGGCCTCGTGATTACGCAACGCGTGGTGTTGACCCGCCTGGGTGGCCGGTTGAGCGATGACGGGCTTAGCTGGATCATCCCGTTAGAAGCCGTGACACGTGAGGACAGGCGCTGAAACGGCCGGAGACTCCCCGGCCGCTCAACATGGGTCACTCCCCGGTAATCGCGAAACTGGTGTGCAGCCCACCAACGCTTGATGGTGCTATCCAGACATCGAAATCGCCAGGCTCGGCGGCGAACTCGCCGTTTCGGCCAAAGAATGCCAGATCATCCGTGTGCAACTCGAAACGAACCCGATGGGTTTGGCCCGGCTCCAGATGCACACGTTCAAAGCCCTTCAGCTCACGCACCGGACGTGTCAGGCTGCCGAACCGGTCGCGAATATACAGTTGAACGATTTCCATTCCGGCACGTTCACCCGTATTTGTAATCGACGCCTCGATCGCGACATGCCCCCCCAGGGGCACGTTGTGACGATCGATCGACAGATCGCTGTAATCAAACGTGGTGTAGCTGAGGCCGAACCCGAATGGGTAAAGGGGCAGGTAGCCGGCATCCAAATGGAATGTCGTCATGCCCAGTGAAGTCTGTTCGGCCCCACCGGGGATGTCATCGATATGAATAACGGTCTCGGGCGTGGCCGGTCGGCCGGTCTGTTTATGGGCGTAGTAGATCGGTACCTGGCCCGACATGGTCGGAAAGGTGACCGGCAACTTGCCGCTCGGCACGCAACGCCCGAACAGGGTGTCGGCGATTGCCGGACCTCCCATGCTGCCCGGGTGCCAGGCATAGATCAGCGCATCGAACTGATCCGCAATATCGCCCAGTGCCAGAGGGCGGCCTGCCTGGATCACCCCAATCACCGGCTTGCCGGCGCTGCGGACATGGCGAACCAGATCAGCTTGCGCTCCCGGCAGGGTGATGTCTGCACGAGAGTGCGCTTCGCCGGAAAGAATGGCTTCCTCACCGATAAAGAAGATCACCGCGTCGGACGACCGTGCAGAAACCAGCGCCATGTCAAACTGTGATCGGTCGCGGCTGCGCGTGGTGTCCAGGCCGCGAATATAATCAAGCTCGACCTCACCCTCCAGCATCGAGCGCAAGGCGACAAGCGGTGTGACGCTGCGGGACGGGTCACCATCAAAGACCCAGGTTCCCAATTGCTCGGCGGGTTCATCTGCCATTGGTCCAATTACCGTCAGGCGGGCAAGTTCGGACGCCTCAAGCGGCAGTACAGAGTTTTCATTGCGCAGCAGCACCAGGCTTTGTGCCGCGGCTTCGCGCACCAGAGCGAGGCCTGTCATTCGGGCGGGCTCGGCCGGCAAGACCGTGACATCACGATCCATCAGCCCCGCCTCGATTTTCACGCGCAGCACATTTCCTGCGAGCTCGTCGATACGGTCCATGGGCAGGCGTTCGGACGCGACCAATTCTGGCAGGTGGCGCTCGTAGACACCGCTGATCATGTCGATATCAACGCCCGCCTTGGCCGCCAGATAGGTCGCTTCAACATCGTTTTCACACAGGCCATGGACACACAGCTGATGGATGGCGTCCCAATCGCTCACGACAGCTCCATCAAAACACCATTCCTCGCGCAGGACCTGGTCCAACAGGAAATCACTGGCTGTTGCCGGGATGCCGTCGATATCACTGAACGAGGTCATGAATGTACCAACGCCTGCTTCGCGCGCTGCCTTGAAAGGCGGCAGGTAGACATTGCGCAATTCGTTCAGCGGAATGTTGGTCGTATTGTAGTCGCGGCCAGCTTCCGACGCTCCATAGCCCGCAAAATGCTTGGCGCAGGCAATCAGAGTGTCGGCGGCGCCTTCGTCGCTGACCTGGAAACCGACCACCATCGCCGCACCGAGGACGCCGGCCAGGAACGGATCCTCGCCAAGGCTTTCGGCGACCCGCCCCCAGCGCGGATCGCGCGCAATGTCGATCATCGGCGCAAAAGTCCAGTTGACCCCGACGGCCGTTGCTTCCTGAGCGGAGACGCGTGCACAATCGCGGACGAGATCTGGATTCCAGCTTGCGGCCTGCCCCAATGGCAAGGGCGCAATGGTCTGAAAGCCGTGGATCACATCGCGACCGATCAGAAGCGGAATGCCATGCCGGCTCTCATGGATTGCAATATGCTGCATGGCATTGATCGCATTGGGATCGACCACATTGATGACGGACCCGATACGACCCGACCGGATGCCCGCTGCAAGATCCTCGACCACGTTCGGACCGGTACATTGTACCTGGTTCAACTGGCCAACTTTTTCCTCGATCGACATGGCGTCGAGGAGCACGCGAATACGCGCCTCGACAGCCTGTGCATTGTCCAATGTATTCATATTCCGTGCACTACTCATGACGGTAATCCCGTACTTAACTCGGCGGCGGTTTCCCGCCGGTTGCTTGTTGTTAGTTTGTGGTGTCCGCCGCAGGCTCGGCGTCGTCGGTCTTGCCGCGACGGGCTTCCAGTTCTGCGCGGACCTTGGCCGCAGACTCCCGGCTGATATCCAGCGTGGTCACCAGCCATATGGCGAGCAGATAGAAGGTGACTGGAATGACCACATCCCAGACGCGCAGCCAGAACAGCGTTGATTCAGCCTGGTTGCCTCCCAGTGCCTCGTCAAAACCTGTGCCGGCGAGCAGATAGCCGCCCATTGCAATGGCCACACCCTGACCCAGCTTGACGACCCACCAGAAGATGGAACCGAACATGCCTTCGCGACGTTGATGGGAGCGCAGTTCATCCATGTCGACCACGTCAGCCACCATGGACGGTATCAAGGTAAACAGACCGCCCAGACCGAACGCCATCAGCGGCGCAGCAAAGTAGAGCAACCACGGCGCCGAGGGGTCATAGAGGAACCATTTCAGGCCATAACCCAGCGCAGCGATGCCGATCGCGATGCCGAACATCTTGCGCTTGCCGACCTTTGACGCCATCCAGGCTACAACGGCCACGGCAACGAAGGAGAAGGCGATCCGCACCGAGTCAACCGCTCCGTTGTGGGCGGCGCCGGCCTCGATATCACCAGCGAACACATAATAGGCGACCACGTAGAACTGGAAGGCGGCAATCATGATGAAGCCGTTGAAGACCAGGAATGTCGCCGCACAGAGTTTCAGGAAGGGAATGAAGGACAGGGCCGAGCCGAAACCCTTCATGAAATCCCAGACATTGTCGATGAAACTGCGACGGTCCGCACCGGCTTCTTCAAGCTCGCGCGCGGCCACATCAGCCATGCGTTCACGCAGGAAGATTGCTGGCACGATGCCGAACAGCACGACCAGCGCCGAGATGCCCCAGGCGATAACCGACGTACCCTGAACCATATTGTCGAACAGGTTCTCGTTCTGGGCCCAGAATACCAGCCATGGCGGGATGAAATAGGCCATTTGCGCGATGAAGTTCTGGGTCCCCATCAACAGGTTGCGCTGGTCATAGTCCGGCGTCAGCTCATACCCTAGCGCGACCCACGGGGTAGCGAAGAAAGTGTAGGCCAGGAAGAAAATGAAGGACCCGATGAGGAAGTACCAGAAATAGAACATTTCTGACTGGCCCTCGGGTAATTGCCACAACATCCCGAAAGCGATCGCCGTAGCGATGGCACCGAAGAAGATATAGGGCCGGCGTCGCCCCCAGCGACTGCGCGTTCTGTCTGAAATATAGCCAACAATCGGATCGGTCAGAGCGTCGAAGAAACGTGGCAATCCACCCAGCAGGCCGACCAGCACAGGATCCATGCCCAAGCCGATGTTCAGCACAACCATCATCGCACCGATGGATCCCGCCAGCAGATTGTTCGCAAAAGCGCCTGAGCCGTAGGCCAGTCTCTGCAGGAAGGAAATACGATCTCCCGGTCGTGTTTTTGTCACAGCGTCGGTCATGGGTCGTTCCTATCGTTTTGGCCCGGACGGGTCATTTAGTTGGCGCAAGCCAGCGCGGTCTCTAGATCCTGCGGGCAGTCGTAGACACGCACCCAGTCCACCAGAAACTGCCGAGGATATCCCTCGTAATCCACGCCGCCGGCCGTATGGCTTTCAGCGAGATGGCCTCCGATGGCCAGGTTCAAAATCAGGTGGAAGCGCTGATCGAATGGAGCGTTTGGATTGCCCTCCGCAGCCGGCGAGTCCGTTCCCCAATTATCAGGCGTCAAGCGGCCATAGCTCTCCCCGTCCAGGAACCATTCCACTTCGCCTTCGGTCCATTCAATGGCGAAGACGTGGAATTGCTGTTCACCGTCAGCGGTGGTCGGCAGTGTCCTGCGGCGGTTTTCATAGCGGTTGTGTGGCCACGCGCCGCCAAAATGCAGCGTGCCGAACATGCGGTTTTCGACAGGTCCGTCGCAATCCTCGCACGGTGCGCCGAGATTGACCGTTTCAAGAATGTCGATCTCGCCGGACAGCGCCCAGCCCCCGTAAATTTCGTCCGTTGGCAGCATCCAGATCGCCGGCCAGGTGCCTTGCCCTTCCGGCAAAAGAGCCCGCACCTCGATGCGTCCATAACGCCAGTCGCCCTTGCCACTGGTATTCAGGCGCGCCGAGCTGAAGGGCTGGGTGGTGACTTCCACCCGTTGCTCTTGCGTCACGTCGTCCATAAGCCGTTCCGGCCAGGCCGGGCCGCTTGTCTCTTCCAGGCGGGCCTCAATCACCAGACAGCCATTGTCCAGGCGCGCATTCTGTTCAGAGTCGGTGTAACACTGGCGCTCTTCATTGCCGCCGCCCCAACAATCAACTTCGCGGTTCCAGCGAAGGCTGTCGATCTGAGCGCCATCAAATTCATCGGACCAGACAAGTCGCCAATCGGCACTCGCGCCTTCAAGTCCCGACGACCCATCGCACTGGGCCCATGACACGGATGGTGCTGCCAAGCCTGCTGCCAGGGCCAGAATTGCATGTCGCATGCTGTGTCTCCTCAGCCGCATCATCAGTTTCTGCGCGAGAAACCGTGGTGTATTTTCAGGGAGATCGGACCGGCCAGCCGGCAATGGCTCGTGATTGACGCGCCACCAAACGCCAAAGCGTCGATAGGCTATCGCAGCCGTGCCTCCCCTCAACAATTTTTTGCCCGTTTTCCGGTGCAATTTGTGCAAAGTAATCAGGGTCGGAAGCGCCCTTGTCAACAAAAATGTCCAACCTTGTCATTTCGCACTTGCGAAGACGGGCAGGCCGCATTGTGGCCGGGTTCAGCCGGGCGCTGCTGTTGAATCGCGGATCTTGAACTCGTAGTCCAGCGTGATCACGTCCGCGTCTGGACGGCCGTTTTCGCCCGCCTCACGGGCCGCGAAATAATTCACTGCGGCACGACTCATCGCGTCATAGGGCTGCGCAATTGTCGTCAGGGTCGGCCAGATGGTGCGCGCAATCGCAACATCATCGAAGCCGACGACCGACAGATCCTGAGGAACCCGCAAACCCAACCGGCTGGCGGTGAAGTAGACCGCAGCGGCCATCTCGTCATTGGACGCAAAAATGGCGGTCGGCCGGTCCTTGGACATCAACAGCTCTTCTGCAGCTTCAAGTGCCGGTTCGAATTTGAATTTGCCGCTCCGGATCCAGTCGGCGCGGACTTCCTGTCCGCCATGCTCAAGTATTGCGGCGACAAACCCCTCCTGGCGCAGGGTCGAAGAAACATGGTCCGGCGCCCCCGATATGTGGCCGATCCGTCGATGGCCGAGATCGAGCAGGTGCCGGGTTACTTCATGAGCCGCTGCAAAGTCATCCATTCGGACCGCGGGTATGGTCGAGCTCGACTGTGCCGGGGAGACCAGCACAAATGAAACGCCGCGCTCGATCAGGCGCTCGTGCAGCGCAGTGGCGCCGCTGAGCGGCGGCACGACAATCATGTTGCGAACGCGCGTGCGTGACAGGAATGCACTGAGCTGGCGGTCCCAGTCCGGGGAGGATTCATCAAGTAGACCAGCCGCGAGAAAATAGCCGGCCTCATCGCAGGCCTGCAGGGCTGAATGGTGAAATCGCGACTGGAACCCGCTGCCCGGATCGCCAAACAGCATGCCAATCGAACGTGAACGCGCCGAACGCAATTCCCGCGCGGCGTGGCTGGGATTGTAGTCAAGCTCGAGCATGGCCCTTTGCACGCGTTCTCGTGTGCTCTTGCGAACCTGTTCCGCGCTGTTCATCACCCGCGAAACGGTCTTGACCGAAACACCGGCCTTCTCAGCGACATCAAATATATTCGCCATTTCGTCTCTTTCGGCCCGGATCAATCGTTCTTCAGGCGATCATGGAACAGATCGGCCATGACCGGCTTGGGTCGGCGATCCTCTGTAAACAAGCCCCAATGTTTCTCCGGTTCATTGTCATCGGGTGAGCCCTTCCAAGGTTCATCAAAGGCTTCAAAAACATAGGTCAGTATGCCCTCATCCTTGGTCCAGCGCATCAGCTCATCGTAATATCGTTTTTGCAGTTCGGTATTTGCGTTGTTCGGGTCGATGCCGCGCCCGTTCGACCGCGTGGTCCACCCCGCTTCGGTGATCACGACGGGACGATCCGGATAGCGTCCCTTCACCGCGTAATAGTTCTCCTGCGTATAGGCGAGCGCCTCGTCGATCGTTTTGTATTCCCAGACGGGATAGGTATGCACGCCAATCAGATCCAGCCAGGGTGCCAGCGGCTTCAGCTTGTCGGTCCAGGGCACATAGTTTTCGCAGAAAGTGACCGGATGGCGTGCGCGTTGTCGCAGGGTTCGCGCGAATTCGATCAATCGATCGACCGGGACCATATGATCGTTCCAGTCGACACTTGCCTCATTGCCGATGGAAACTGCCATGACTTCACGACGATAACGCCGTGACAGGCTCGCGATACGATCCAGCTCGGCATTGTTGGCTCTCCGGTTCGCGGCCAACACCTCGTCGGGATAATGGCCGCCCCAGGGGCAGTTCGGATTGCTGACCTCGGCTCCCAGTCCCATGCCGAGCATAACCTGCAGCGGTAGCCTGTCCTTGCGGATCACCCTGAGAACCGTCTCGGCATGCACGCTGCAGTCATAAACCCGGAGATAGCGCCAGTGGCGCGCGAGCAGATGCAGGTCCTCACGAACCTGCTCCTCACCTGGATAGACGCCATCAAGTGGACTTTGCCCCTCCCGATAGCCGGAATAGCAGATCGCATTGGCATGCGAGGGCGCAAAAGCCCGGCGATTGGAGGAGAAAATTCCAAACATCAAAAACTGCAGTACTTCGGCTGACCGCCCTTGTCCCAGAGCCCCCAATAGGCGCCTACATCGCCCTCCTTGGCAACCTTCCAGGCTTCGTCGAAGCCTGCAAAGTAGAAGAGATCAATGCCTTCCTCACGGGTCCACTCGACCGCATCGATAAAGTATTTCATGGCATTGATCCGCGATGGCTCCGCGCCGCGATCACGGGTGCCGACATTCGGCCAGCCGGTCTCGGCGATGATGACTTTCTTGCCATTGGCGACCCGTTGAGCGCGTCGATACATTTCCCGCATATAGATGTGTGCGTGCTCGATCGGGTATCCCTCCCAGAACGGGTAGCAATTGACGAGCAGCACGTCGCAGGCCGCAGCAACACGTGGGTGGTTCTCGAACAGGAAGTAGGCATCCACATATCCCACCGGAACGTCCACCTCGGCCTTGGCGCGCTCGATATAGGCAATCAGCTCGTCTTCGCTCATCTCTTCGCGCAGCAGGACTTCATTGCCGATTGCCAGTATTCCGGCCTCGCCACGTTTGGCGATTTCGATCCCGTTTTGCATCTCGATCTCGTTGCGCTCTAGGTCATCATCGATCCAGACGCCGACCATTGAGTTGAGGCCGAGCTCCTTGGCGATCCCGGGAGACATCTCATTGCCGCGCGTACACGAAAATGTCCGTATCCAGGAGGCGTGAGGTGCCAGCATGGACATGCGGGCACGGATCTGCTTCGCCGTCACATCAAACATATTGTCCTGGCCATCCACATAGGGGCTGAACGCCAGGCCATGCAGCCCGTCGGCCAGCATCGTGCCGATGCGCTCGGCCATGCCATTCTCACCAATTGCGGCCGGATCGATCCCGGCCAAGCCAAGCTTGCGATTATACGGATTGGACATAATTACCCCGGAGCTCTCGGACTTCAGATACGTTCGCGCCGATATATGACAACGTTGGACATTTTGGCAAGCAGATCTCTCGAAATTCGTCGAAACAGAGTCATCTGCTGGTGGGCTGATGGCCGTGGTCAAAGATGCCTGAAGATTGGTCAGTGAGGTAACGGCGAGGGCTTCATCGCAAGTTTTGCAGTCATATAGCCATCAACTCGGACTGGCCGGGGCGAGCCCGGATGCGTAGGAATCCACCAAAGTCGAGCCGCCGATAAAGTTCGCTGAAGCATAGAGTGCGAGGACACCGACCAGCATCAGAACATAGACCGGGTGGAACCGGCCCGTGGCCATCCGGTCGCCAAGCATCACGGCCAAAACGATGGCAAGATGAACGCCCATGCGAAAGACCTCAAAGCCTGCGCGGTGTTCTTCCAGGAAGGGCATCAGATTGTCGGGACCGCCGATCGCCGGAACAATGAAGAATGGCAAAAGCCGGCCCAGAACCGGTTCGAAGATAACCAGGAGAGACCCCAGCATAAAGCGGCGGTGCCATGGCGTATTCCGTCGCGCAGCGACCGCCGCGCCGATAAAAAGGGCGAACAAAGTCATGTTCGACAGGTCGAGCGTGAGGAAGTAGCCGGCTTCGAACACCAGTGGGAGGCGCCCGAGCATGATTGTCTGGAAGGCGGTCGTGATGCCGGTGATGACCGCGAAGGCGGCAAGGGCGACGCCTGCCCAGCCCAGGAGGCGATGCAGGCCCAGACTGCCGCGACTGCCCAGAATGCTCTGCGTGCCAAGCAGGATCAGCCAGGTCGCCATGCTGATGGCATGTATGTGAGTGATTATCGGGTAGGCAGCGAAGTCAAACCCCTGAATGAGGCTGAACAGGCTGAACGCTATCATGGAGATAACGATCAAGGTCAGGAGTGCGCGGTTCAAATATTGGCTGTCGCGTTCGCGAAGACCCCGCTGCGCCGTCGGCTGAGTGTCGTCCGTCATTGATTGCTCCCCAGCAGATCGGTGCACAGCAGGAAACTGTGCTTTGGATTGTGTTGCTGCACATTACCCTAGGCGAGGGAGCCAGTTCTTGGCGAGCGACAAGTTGCATCGAGCAGAGGATGTTCATATTCGGGTGTCATCTGGTCCCTGTCGGGGCACAGCCGCTGCTGCCGCCCTGTCCGGGGGCGTTATTCGACTTCCATGGAGCCTCATCATGCATCTCACTCATGACCCTCAAGCGCCGGCCGCGGACGCGATCAGTTTTGATGAGTTTTTGAAAGTTGATATTCGGCTGGGCACAATTGTTGAGGCGGATGTGTTTGCCGAGGCACGCAATCCGGCTTTTAAACTGCGGATCGATTTTGGTTCCGGAGTTGGCGTCAAGCGAAGCGCCGCGCAGATCACGACGCACTACACCCCGCAGGCGCTGGTGGGTAGCCGTGTCATGGCGGTGGTGAACTTTCCCCCCCGGCAGATCGGGCCAGTCCGATCAGAGGTGTTGGTGCTGGGTTTTCCTGATGCGAAGGGCGATATCGTATTGGTGCGGCCGGACCATGATGCACCTGACGGTGCCCGGCTCGCCTAATCGACCAGGCCCGCGCCGATTTCGCCCGTTTCCAGGATGGGGGAGGCGTCGAGATCCTCGGCATCCATCATCTCGGCAATGCGTTGCAACGATGCGATCAGCATGCCGCGCTCCCAGTCCTGCAGTTTGCGGAACTCCCGCAAAAACCCGGACTGGAGCAATTCCGGCGCTGCGGCGGCCGCGCTCAGCCCCTCATCGGTGAGACAGGCCAGCACGACACGTTTGTCCGCATCAGACCGGTCGCGACGGACAAATCCCTGTTTGACCAGGCGATCAAGTATTGTGGTGATCGTTGCCTGGCTTAGCGACACAGCCCGGGCGAGTGCGGTTGGCGAAAGTTGACCCTCCCGGCGCAGGGTATGCATGACGACCAGCTGAGGTGCGGTCAGTCCGGTTTTCTTCATTAACCGCTTGGACTGCAGGTCAATCGCCCGGGTAATGCGGCGTAGCGCAACAAGTATGTCGTCATGATCCGTCATGCCAGCTTGATGCGCCATGGATGGCGTTTTGGCAACTTGACCTTGTCTGTCGCCCGATTTTCCTTTGAGCTCGATATTAAATCACGTTGAGCCGAATGCTTTTGACGCAGAGATGATATCCCTGAGATTGTTGTATAATGGTCACATGCCTGCAAGCAGCTGATCACAAAGCGATATTTATGCGGCGAGAGAGGAAGGGCTGCGTAGGGAATATATTTAGACATCTAAGAGCATGGAGTTCCGATCGCAGCTCCCCTAGTACTCCCGGCAAGAGAGATCCAGGGGATAACCATCATCATGATCAAACAACGCGCACTCGCATCGACCATTCTCGCCGCGGCAAGCATAACGGTCGTTGGCGCCGGCACCGCAATGGGGCAGGTCGAGCAAATCACCGTGACCGCGACCAAGACTGAACAGTCCTCGCAAAGTATTCCGGTGGCGGTGAGTGCGATGACGGAGCGTACGCTGGAAGAGCTGCGCGTCGATGTCTTTACCGACTATCTGCAGCAATTGCCGGGCGTGACGGCCGGCGGCTCCGGTCCCGGACAAAGCACAATCTATATTCGCGGTCTGGCGTCAACCACGCCGAACCTGACGACAGCCGGTGTTGCCGGGCTGGCTCCTAATGTCGCCTTCTATCTGGACGAACAGCCTCTGGCCCAGCCGGGCCGTAATCTGGACGTCTACGCTGCGGATCTCCAGCGCATCGAGGTTCTGCCTGGACCTCAAGGTACGCTGTTCGGTTCCAGCTCCCAGGCTGGCACGGTCCGCCTGATCACGAACCGCCCGGTTCTGGGTGTGTTCGAGGGGTCTACGAATTTCGGCACGTCCTTCACTGAAGGTGGAGAGATGAGCACCAAGGTCGAGGGTGTTATCAACCTGCCGGTCTCCGACAATTTCGCCGTGCGCGGCGTGTTCTATTCCGACAATCAGGGTGGCTATATCGACAACGTCGCCGGTACGGTTGATGTGCGGGATTCGGCGCGTTTCCGTCTGGAGGGCACGGTTCGGGCCAATGGTGTGCCCGTCAATGCCAACCGCGAAGGTTTCCAGGCCGGCGATAACCTGAACAACGTCAACTTCATCGCTGCCGACAATACCGCCTTCGTTGAGGACGACTTCAACGACACGACCTATAACGGTTTCCGTATCAGCGGCCTGTACGAGATCAATCCGGAGTGGAGCCTGCTGGTCAGCCATACTCGCCAGCAAATGGAATCCGAGGGTGTTTTCTTCCAGGACCCGGATCTGGATGACCTGGAAATCCAGCGTTATGCAGACGACCATATCGATGATGAGTTCTCGAACACGTCGTGGACCCTCGAGGGCCGTCTCGGCATGCTCGACATTGTCTACACCGGTGCCTACACGGATCGTGAAACAACGCAGACCGTGGACTACACCGACTACCTCTTCGTCGGACAGTATCTGCCTTACTATGTTTGTGATGGCTCGGTTTCCTATCCGGACGCGGGTGGCCCTACGGGCACCTGTCAGGCACCGGACCTGTTCGTAGACAGCCAGACGGGCACGACAGTTGAAACGCATGAATTCCGTTTCAATACGCCGCAGGACAACCGCTGGCGTGTTACCGCGGGCGCGTTCTATTCGAGCCTCGAGCTCACCGAGCTCAATGACTTTACCTATCCTGGTTCAGAGCTGATTGTTGGTTTCAACAATGTCGTTGGTTTTGGTCCGAACTACGCGCTGACCGATACGTCGGTCACCGGTATCATCGGCAATGCGTCACCCGGCTATTTCAGCGGTGCTGGCCCGTTCCCCGAGGGCGTCATTTTCCGTAATGACATTTTGCGGACGGATGAGCAGATGGGCTTCTTCGGTGAACTGACCTTTGATGTCACCGAAGAGTTCTCCATCACCGTGGGCGCACGTCACTATGACATCGAAGTCGACCTCGAAGGATCGGCGAACGGCTCCTTCTTCAACCTCGGCCAGACCACTGACGCCCAGGCTTTCGGCACCAACATCTCGGCGCAGTTCGCTGCGAACAATACGGTTGGAGCGCCGGACACGGCAGCAACGGATGGCGTGATCATGAAGGTCACGGGTACCTGGACGCCGCAAGACAACCTGCTCTTCTATGCGACCTATTCCGAGGGTTTCCGCCCAGGCTTGCTCAACCGCCCTGGCGGCGCGGCCGGCCCGAACGGATATACGGTGCCTTACGCGCTTGATACCGATGATGTGCAGAACTACGAGTTCGGTTGGAAAGCCGACCTCTTTGACAACACACTTCGTTTCAACGGTTCGGCCTTCTTCGTCGAGATCGAGAACCTGCAGACCACGATCTTTGACCCGTCAATCAGCAATCTTTTCTTCTCGGATAATGCGGCAAACGCTGAAATCCGCGGGATTGAAGGTGATGTGACTTGGGCACCTGAAAGTATTCAGGGGCTCACCGTGGCGGGTGCATTCTCCATCCTGGACACCGAGATCACTGAAGTCCTGACCCCGACCAATGATGTTGTCGCAGGTTCTGAACTGGCGTTCGCGCCGGGTTTCCAGGCCAATATCCGGGCGCGTTACGAGTGGGATCTTGCCAATGGCTGGCTGGCGCATGCCCAGCCGCAGCTGGTTCATTCAGACGATAGCGTCAGTGATGTGATCGAGATCAACAAGGTCGATCTTGACGGCTACACCATGGCGCATTTCTCCACGGGTGTGTCGTCCGATATGTGGCGGGTTGAGCTCTTCGTCGACAATCTGACCGATGAGCGGGCCGAGATGAGCAATAACTTCGTCTTTGACCGCGAGCGGGTGACCGTATCGCGTCCGCGCACCTGGGGCGTGCGGGTCGGAGTCGATTTCTGATCCAAAATAGCCACACTGGAATGCCTGAAGGGAGCGCATCTTTGGATGCGCTTCCTTTCGCGTTTATCGGGAGCCGCATTTGAGCGAAACAGCCAGCCCACCGGAAATGAGCGTCAGGGACGCCCAAAAAGCCATGATGGCGGGCCGTCTGGACGAGGCTGCCGAGACGCTGTCAATAATCCTGGCGGAAACGCCCGGTCAGACCGATGCGCTTTACGCGGCGGCTGTCTGCGCGCGCTATCGCAAGAATTACGTGGACGCGGAAATCTTTCTCGAGCGGCTGTTTCAGGAAGTTCCGGAATTCGGGCGCGCCTATCAGGAGCTTGGCTATCTCAAGCGCGAAACCGGTGAACTTGCCGCCGCTTTGCACGCCTTTCAGTTGGCCACGCGCTATAATCCTTCACTCTTCACCAGCTGGCAGGCCCAGGCTGATCTGCTGGGCGCGAGCCAGCCAGACGCTGGCCGCCACGCCACCGCGCAAGCCGAGCGCTTGCAGGCCCTGCCACGCGATGTGCTCGCTGTCACCAATCTGATCGCCGAGGGCAAGATCCTGAAAGCGGAGGCATTGTGCCGGAGCTTCCTGCAGAAACATCCCCGGCATGTCGAAGCCATGCGCCTGCTCGCGGAAATTGGCGTTCAGCTGGGGATTCTCGATGATGCGGAATTCCTCCTGGAAAGCGCAGTGGATTTCGAACCGGACAATGTCCAGGTACGGCTCGACTATATCCAGGTCTTGCGCAAGCGACAGAAATTCGAACTGGCCCTTGCGCAAGCCCAGCGCCTTCATGAGGGCGCGCCTGACAATCCATTGTTCAAGTCGCACTATGCGATCGAAAGCATGCAGACCGGTTCCTATGATCGCGCATTGGCACTGTTCGAGGAAATCCTTGAAAGCCAGCCCGATGATCCGCTGGTGCTGACGTCGCGCGGGCATGCGCTCAAGACCATGGGCCGCCATGATGAGGCCGTTGCCTCCTATCGCCGGGCCACTGACCGCAAACCGGACCACGGCGATGCCTGGTATGGCCTGGCCAATCTGAAGACATTCAAATTCCTGGCCGATGAAACCGCTGCAATGGAGCGCGAGGAAGCGCGTGGCAATCTGACCCTGGCCGATCGCATTCATTTGTGTTTTGCCCTTGGCAAGGCGCATGAGGACGCCAAGCGCTACGGCGAGGCCTTTGCCTATTATGAGCGCGGCAATGCTTTGAAATGTGCACAGACGCGCTACACGCCCGAACACATGGAAGAGGAGTTCGCTGCGCAGAAACGCCATTGCAGCCGCGCGTTGCTCGATGCGCGCGCAAATGGCGGGCACGCCGCGCACGATCCGATTTTCATCGTCGGCCTTCCGCGCGCTGGCTCAACATTGCTGGAGCAGATCCTCGCCTCCCACAGCCAGGTCGATGGCACACTCGAACTGCCCAATATCCTGTCTCTGGCGCATCGTCTGAGAGGGCGCAACAAGCTCAATGATCGCGATCGCTATCCGCGCATTCTTGGCGAGATGAGTGCCGCTGACCTGGAGAAGCTGGGCGCGGAGTATATCGAGACCACGCGCATTCACCGCGCGGGCGCCCCGTTCTTCACCGACAAGATGCCAAACAATTTCCGGCATATCGGCCTGATCAAGATGATTCTGCCTAACGCCCGAATTATTGATGCGCGCCGTGAACCGATGGCCTGTTGTTTTTCCGGCTTCAAGCAACTTTTTGCCGAGGGCCAGGAATTCACCTACGGGCTGGACGAGATCGGCCGGTATTATCGGGGTTATGTCGACCTGATGCGGCATTGGGACGACGTGCTGCCCGGCGAGATCCTGCGTATTGAATATGAAGATGTTGTCGCTGATCTGGAGAGCCAGGTCCGACGCATTCTCGATTTTTGTGGCCTGGCTTTCGAAGCAGGCTGCGTTGATTTTCACCAAACCGATCGTGCCGTGCGCACGGCCAGCTCTGAACAGGTCCGCCAGCCGATCAACTCGGCCGGCCTGGAACAGTGGCGGCATTTTGAGGCGCATCTCGACCCGCTCAAGGCGGCGCTTGGCGATGCCCTGACCGGATACAAGGACTGAAAATGCCCAAACGTTTTTATAAAACGGACTACAAGACCGGTCAGGACAATATTTCCCTGTTGGGGCTGGACGTTCACAATCCGGTTTTCTTCATCGCAGCCGTTGCCGTGATCGGTTTTATCAGCGCCACGCTGATCGTGCCGGATCAGGCGTCCGCGATTTTGTTGTCCACGCGCGACTGGGTGCTGTCCACGTTCGATTGGCTGTTCGTGTCCAGCGTCAACCTGGTCTTCCTTTTCTGCGTAGTCGTTATCGTCTCTCCGATGGGGCGTCTGCGCATCGGGGGGCGCGAGGCCAAGGCGGAATTTTCCACGCTTTCCTGGTTCGCCATGCTTTTTTCGGCCGGCATCGGAATCGGCTTGATGTTCTGGGGCGCGGCAGAGCCCTTGGCCTATTATACAAACTGGTTCGGTACCCCGCTGGGGGTGGAGCCGCTGACCGAGGAAGCCCGTGAGCTGTCGCTGAGCGCGACCATGTTCCACTGGGGCATCAATGCCTGGTCCATCTACGCGGTCATCGGCCTGGCCCTGGCCTATTTCACCTTCTCAAAGGGGTTGCCGCTGACTCTGCGCTCGGCTTTCTACCCCTTGCTCGGAGACCGGATCTGGGGCTGGCCGGGGCATATCATCGATCTGCTCGCCGTGGTCGCGACCCTGTTCGGCCTGGCAACCAGTCTGGGTCTGGGCGCACAACAAGTCGCCAGTGGCCTGGGTTTCCTGCTGGGCATTGATCCCGGTCTGACTGTGCAGATCGTCATCATCGCCTTCATCACCTCGATCGCCATTGTCTCTGTCGTGCGCGGTCTTGATGGGGGTGTGAAGGTACTGTCGAACATCAATATGGTGCTGGCCGCACTCTTCCTGCTGTTTGTGTTCATCGCCGGGCCCACTGTGTTGATCACGACCGGCTTTCTCGACAATACGCTGAACTATCTCCGCGATTTCATCCCGCTGTCCAATTGGATCGGCCGGCAGGATACCGAGTGGTTCCATGGCTGGACGGTTTTCTACTGGGCCTGGTGGATTTCCTGGTCGCCGTTTGTCGGCATGTTCATCGCGCGCATCTCCAAGGGTCGTACGGTGCGCGAGTTTTTGCTGGCCGTGATCTTTGTGCCGTTGATCGTCACCGTGTTGTGGTTCTCCACCTTTGGCGAGACCGCGCTCTATCAGGTGGAGCAGGGCATCGGGGCTCTGCCCGATGGAATTGATGATGTTTCGCTGGTTCTTTTCCAGATGCTGGAAAATCTGCCATGGCCGCAGATCGCATCAGGAATGGCTGTCATCCTGATCCTGGTCTTCTTTGTTACGTCTTCGGACAGCGGGTCACTGGTCATCGACAGCATCACCTCCGGCGGCAAGCTGCACGCTCCCGTACCTCAACGAGTCTTCTGGGCGGTTATGGAAGGTCTGGTGGCGGCCATGCTGTTGTACGGCGGCGGAGCCCAGGCCCTGCAGGCGCTCCAGGCTGGCGCGATATCGGCCGGCTTGCCCTTTACCGTCATTTTGCTCGTCTGTTGTGTGAGCCTCTGGAAGGGGCTCAGGGAAGACTACAAGGTTTATATCGCGCAAAACCGCGAGGCGGAAAAAGAGGGATAGTGGAGCCGCGCTGATCTCTCTGGACGCCCTCGCGGCCAGTCCTGGTTGGGGGGGGCGGCTTGTTCTGGGTCCGGCTCGTCGTTCATCCTACTGCGCTGCGTATTGCGGCGGGGTCAGACGGGCCTGTTGTTGGTGGTAGTTCCAGGCATCTTGCACAATCTGCTTGATCGAGGACCTGTAGGGTTTGAAACCGAGAAGGTGTCCGGCATAAGCGGTATTGGCGAAAAGCTGGGCAGGATCGCCGGCGCGTCTCGGATTGGTCGTATAGGGTACCGGCCTGCCCACGACCCGACCCACCGCATCGAGGACTTCCAGTACGGAAACGCCGTGGCCGGTGCCCAGATTGCAGGCGAAGCTTTCCTGGCGCCCCAACAGGCGATCCAGCGCTCTGAGGTGACCATGGGCTAGGTCGCTGACATGGATGAAGTCGCGCACACAGCTCCCGTCGGTCGTATCGTAATCTGTACCGAACAATTTTAACGGTGCCCCGGTGCCGTCCGCGGCCTGCAGGGCAAGCGGGATGAGGTGAGTTTCCGGCGTATGGGCTTCGCCGATCTCTCCATCGGGGCTTGCGCCGGCAGCGTTGAAATAGCGCAAGGCCGCAAAGTCAATTATGTCCGCACGCGCCGCATCTTCCAGGGCTTGCTCTATCGCCAGCTTGGTGCGCCCGTAGGTGTTGATGGGGTGTCGGGGATGCGTCTCGCAAAGCGGCAAGCGTTCCGGCGTGCCATAGACTGCGCAGGTGGACGAAAAAACGAGCGTTCGACATCCGTGGGCCTGCATCGCCGACAGGACATTGAGGGAGCCGGCGACATTATTGTTCCAGAATTCCATCGGATATATCTCGCCTAGCCCAACTTCGATTGAGGCTGCGAAATGCATTACAGCGTCTGGTTTGAACGCCCTGAAGGCCGAGTCCAGTGCGGACGAGTCGCGGATGTCGGCTTTCAGCAATGGTCCCCAGCGCACGAAGTCTTCGTGTCCTGAAGTCAAATTGTCGATGACGATGGGAAGGTCTCCGCGCAATGCCAGCGCTTTTGCGACGTGCGAGCCGATATAGCCGGCTCCTCCCAGTACAAGCACCTTGCGTGACATCTCGATCTCCTTTGCTGGACACAATGTGTTCAGTGCAAGCGAGTGTCCGGGAAGCCGGGATTCCTGTGGGCTATAGGAAAGGACACCATATAGACGTTGGGCTTTTGGGGAATTGTTGCGGACCGCGAGACAGGTTGGCGCAAATTGCGGCACGGGTGTTCGCAATCTGCTGCGCCTTAAGGCTAACTGTCTGTAACTTATAACTATATGATATTTATGGGTTTTCATGGACACTGTGGGTGGAGGTTTTCATGCACAGTTTTTCTCAGCATTTCGCCGCAAATCAGCGACAGAGCCAGCAGCCCTCACTTTCGCCGGCCATGCAGCGGGCGCTTCACCTGCTCGGATTGGCTCAGGATGAGCTTGAACGGGAGGTCGCGGACATCTGTGATGGCAATCCGCTGATCTCGCAGCCGCCGCTTTGGCAGCGTCGCCGGGTGGGTGTTTCGGACTGGAGGGACCAGCTTGTCAGTATTCCGGCCCGCCAGCACCTCAGCGAGCACCTCATGGGGCAGCTTGCTCTGCTCGGACTGGAGCAGACACGACTTGATCTGGCGCACGCCATCATCGAACGCATGGACCCGGCCGGGTATCTGGATGCTGAGGACTGGCGTGCGTTGAGCGAGGGGTGTCCGGATGCAGAGGAAACCCTGAGGCTTATTCAGGAGTTGGAGCCGGCGGGGATTGCCGCCCGCTCTGTCTCCGAGTGCTTCTGGCTACAGCTGGACGTGATGGAAAGGTCTCAAGCGATATGGCGTTCGTTGCTGTCGCACCTGGGCGACCTGACCAGCTGTGCTTCGTCCGAGTTCGCCAGGAGGTGTGGTATTTCCCAGGCGCGATTGGCGAAGATGATGGCCAGGCTCAGACAGCTCGATCCCACGCCGGGTTTGCAGTTTGACCAGGCTGAACCGGTCGGGATCACGCCGGATCTGGTCTTGCAAGAGAATGCTGCCGGAGAGCTCGAGGTTGAACTGGCCAACAGGACGGGCGCCCGCGTGGAGTTCGAGGGATCTTACCGGCGCTGGCGGCAGGACTACGGTCATGACAGTGCGACGATGCGCTTTCTCTCAAAAGCGGAGGATGAGGCGGTGTGGCTGCGCGGCGCTCTGCGTCAGCGCGGGCAGACCCTGCTTGATGTCGGGCGCCTGATTGTGCGTCGGCAGTTTCGCTTCGTGGATGAGGGGGAATTGCACTTGCTGCCCCTGACGATGCGCGAAGTGGCGGGGCAGTTGAATGTGCATGAATCGACCGTCAGCCGTGCGGTTGCTCACAAACATATCCTGACGCGGCGAGGCGTGATCCCGCTGCGCCGGTTCTTTTCAACGGCTGTGGCCAGTGAGGGCAGAGGCTCAATGCCGTTCTCATCGCAATCCGTTCGCGCCCATATCGAGCAGCTCATTGAGTGCGAGGCGCTCCCAGGCAGCATGTCAGATGCGGCGATTGTGAAGGAACTGGGCGAGGTTGGTGTGGTCATCGCGCGCAGGTCGGTGGCCAAACATCGCATGCAACTCGGTCTGAGCAACGCTCGGGACCGGACTCGTTGGGCGGGTTACAGGGCCTGACGAAACGGATGCGCCGTCAGGATTTCTCCGACCATTGTTCGCGTTTGCGGTAGATGGTTGAAGGTGCGATCTCGAGTTGTTTCGCCGCTTCCGAGATGTTGTCGTGACAGAGGGCGATAGCATGTTCGATGGCCCGCTTTTCCAGCCTCCACAAGGGTTCAATCCCGGTGCCGTTTTCGCTCCTGGGTGATGAGAGTGCGGCGGAGAAGCTCGCGTAGGCTGAAGGGCTGCTTTCGACCGATCCGGTTGCCGGAACAGGAGAGGCGGAGGCAGTGCCTGGATCAAGTGACAGGTCTGACGCCTGGATGACGTCTTCAGTCGCCAGGACAACACACCTGCGAACCAGGTTTTCAAGTTCGCGGACATTGCCGGGCCAGTGGTGATTGAGAAGCGTCTGCCTGGCATCGTCAGAGAAGCTCGCTGCGGCGCGGCCTTCGTCTTCTGCGAAACGCGTAAGGAATGCATTAGCCAGCGCGAGAATGTCACCGCCGCGGTCACGCAGCGGGGGTAATTCCACCGGGATGACATTCAGCCGGAAATACAGGTCTTCGCGCAGCCCGCCTGCGCGGACAGCTGCCCAGGGGTCGCGGTTGGTTGCCGCAACAATCCTGATGTCGGTTTGTCGAACCCGGCTGTCCCCGACACGTGCATAGGTGCCGGTTTGCAAAAAGCGCAGGAGCTTGGGCTGGAGATCGATGGGCATTTCGCCGATTTCGTCCAGGAAAAGCGTGCCGCCATTGGCGAGTTCAGCCGCGCCGGCGCGATCGGCCGTGGCACCGGTGAATGCCCCTTTTACATGGCCGAAGAGTTCGCTCTCAATCAGGTCTTTCGGGATGGCGCCGCAGTTTACTGCGATAAAGGCGCGACCGGCGCGGGCACTTGATGTGTGTACAGCGCGGGCAGCCAACTCCTTGCCGGTACCCGTTTCGCCGGTGATGAATACGCCGGCGTTGGACGGGGCCGCTGATTCCAGGACCCGGTAGACAGCCTGCATGGGCAGGGAGGCGCCGATAAACTCGGCAAACTGGGTTTTGGGTTCGCTCTGGGCGAGCGCCTTTACCACCTTTTCCAGTTTGGCTTTTTCGACTGCATTCTTGACCGTCGTAACCAAGCGGTCCGCGCCGAAGGGCTTGACCAGAAAGTCTGTAGCGCCCTCGCGCATCGCGTCGATCGCGATATTGATTGACCCGTTTGCAGTGATCACAATGACCGGCGTGGTGATCCCGCTTGCCCGCCAGGCTTTCAGTATGTCCATGCCGTTCGCGTCGGGCAGGTTCAGGTCCAGTAGAATACAGTCCGGACGCCCGGCACCCATGGCCCGCTCGCCAGCTGAGCCGTCTTCTGCGATTTCGATGGCTGCCGCGTCGCGCTTGAGCTGAGCTTCATAGGTGCGGGCCAGGGATGGACTGTCCTCAATGATCAGAATTCTGCCAATGCTCATCCAGTCCCTCCGTCAGTCGAATTGAAATGCTGCGTTGCGGCCTCACGAAAGCTGTCTGCGGTTCGTGCAAGTTCCGCGAAAAGTTTGTCCAGGGTGCCATCGCGATGATCGGTACTCGAGGCGAGTTCCAACTTCCCAGCCGCGTAGGACAGGGCTTCGGCGCCGACATTGCTGGCCCCCCCCTTGATGGCGTGCGCCTCGTGTCGGAGTTTGAGCACATCGGACGAACTCAGGTGTTCTGAGAGTTTGGCAAGCCGTGCCGTTAGCTCGTCCAGGAAGATCCGCAAGACAAAGGCATAGCCAGCATGATCATCTTCCCAGCGTTCCTGGATGCTGGCATCGCTGATGATGGCGAGTCCGCTGGTGTCAGCGGTCGGTAGCCATTTTCCCAATTCGCGGGATAGCTCTCGCAGTCGTATGGGCTTGGTGAGAAAGCCATTCATGCCTGCCGCCTGGGTCTGCTCGCGGTTTTCCGGGAGTGCGTGGGCAGTCAGGGCAATTATCGGAACAGTGTTTCCGGATTGGCGGATCAGGCGAGACGCTTCCAGCCCATCCATGATGGGCATGCCTACATCCATGATCACAAGGTCAAATTCTCCGGTCTCCACGGCCTGGACCGCGGCTGCACCATCCGGAACGATGACAGGCTCTATGCCGATGCGCGCCAACATGTTGGCGACCACGACTGCATTGGTGTTGCTGTCTTCTGCCAGGAGGACGCGTCCGCGAAGATGGTCAGATTGTACGGCGCTCCGCGGTGCAGCCGGCGCCTCGGGCTCCGCGTCAATAGCGGGAATACTGACCGTAAATATGCTGCCTGTACCGACACGGCTCGATGCCTCGATCTTTCCGCCCATGAGCTCGATGAGCTCATGGGTGATCGCGAGACCCAGTCCAACGCCATCGGTAACCGAGCAGGGGCTCCCGCCCTGGTGAAATCGAGAAAAGAGTTGTGGCAGGATAGCTTCATCAAAGCCGTCCCCGGTGTCGATGACCTGAAAGGAAAGTTGGGACCCGCCAGGGGAGGCGCCCAGAGTGGCCTTTACGCGGACTGAGCCAGCCTTGGTGAATTTAATGGCATTGCCGACCAGATTGAACAGGACTTGCCGCAGGCGCCCGGCGTCTCCATTCAAGCGCAGCGTCTCGGGCAAGCGATCGACCTCGAGCGTGATACCTTTCTCTGCAGCGGAGCTGGAGAAGATCTCGCGCACCTGGTCCAGAATTTCGTTCGGAGTGTAAGGTTCGTCATGGAGCTCCACTCGCCCGGACTCGATGTGGCTGATGTTCAGAACGTCATCGA
>CBFHQE010000004.1:0-50185 GCA_965657935.1 Maricaulis sp.
TTTTCAGTGTTTGTGCAGTGAATGTCATCCGATTGATTTTCTTTCGAAAACCGCTCGGTGATTAGACATCCAAACCACCTATGTAACACCGAAGAACGAGAGCCTTCAGTCTGCCGCTCAGATCCGCCTTACAGCGAGGCCTCCCGGCAGGGAGCGCGGTGTTTATGCCGCGCAGAATTCGAAGTCAATCATCTTTTCTCAGAGTATCTGCAGTGAAGCTTCCGAGCTCAATTGGAGACGAAAATTCCCAGCACCGGTGTTTCGTGAACGACTCACCGGTCCTCATTCAAAAAAACGACAAGACCTCGCATTCTAGAGAAACGCCGCCGGAGATCAAGGAAAACCTTGCCGCCAGCGCCGTCGAGAGGCGGGTTTCTACTGGAAGCCCGGAGAAGCGCAAGCGCTAATACTGCTCGCGAACACACCGGGGCGAGTTCGCGCCTTGCCCAGGCCTGCGTAGGAAGGTCTTCCGCCGCCTGCAGTTTTATGCATCAGGACAGGATGTATTCCCGCATCGCTGCGGTCTGGGCCTCGACGGCCTCGATCTTGGCCTTCACGGCGTCGCCGATTGAGACGATTCCGACCAGCTCTCGGCCATCCAGAACAGGCAGCTGCCGCACCCGCCTGTCTGTCATGCGCAATAAGATGTCCTCGACTGTGTCATCGAGCACGGCGGTCACAAAAGCGGGTGTCGTGGCGTTGGCCACGGTCCTGTTGAGACTGGCCCGGCCGTGCATGGCCAGTTCGCGAACAACATCGCGCTCTGTCAGAACAGCGATCGGCCGACCGGTCGGGTCAACGACAACCAGGGCGCCGATCGCGTTTGCATCCAGCGCCTGGGCCGCTTCGCGAAGCGTGCAGCTGTCCTCGATCGTGACGACTGAACGCCCTTTGACACTGAGGATTGTCTCCACTCGCATGGGTCACTCCATTGCTGTGAAGTTGTTTTATACCACAAAACAAGCCGATTGCGACCCCTCCTGGACAAGCAAATCGCGTGAATCAAACTAACGTGGACAGGCCTCCCCGCCTCGGCCAATCTGTTCTCGCGACGGATCGCGTCACGGTATCGGGGAGACAATATGAGCTATCAATCTCGTCTCAAACGAGACCTGAATCACTGGCAGACACAAGGCTGGGTCAGCGCTGACGCGAAGGAATCAATCCTGGACGACATGTCCAGGGCCCCTGGCAGCTGGACGCCGGTCGGCGCGCTGGCAATTCTCGGAGCGGTGCTAATCGCACTGTCCGCGATCAGCTTTGTGGGCGCCAACTGGGACGCCATTCCGAAACTTGCGGTCTTTGGTCTGCTGCTGGCCGTGATCTGGATCAGCCTGTTCGCGGCAGGCCGTGCCTTCGACCGCAGTGCACCGGTATTGGGGCACGCCTTCGCGCTTCTGGGCGCCGCCATGTTCGGCATAACCATCATGTTGACTGCGCAGACCTTCAATCTCTCATCATTCCGCAATACGGCCGTGTTGATCTGGGCCTTCGCCGCTCTGGCCACTTCAATCACAATCGCCTCGCGACCGGTGATGATTCTGTCGACCGTGCTTTCCGCGATCTGGGTCTGGCTGGAAATCATATCCCCGGCCGCCCCGGACACGATGTGGAGCTATGCGCTGGTCTGGGTGGTGATGCTCGCAGCATCCTCACGCTTGAACTCCTCGGTCTCGGTAAATCTGCTGGGACTGTCACTCCTGCCATGGCTGATCAATGCACTGGTCCGGGCCCTGGAGAACCTGGACATGGGCGCACACCAGATCGCCGCGCTCGTCTTGTTGAGTTTCGGCTTCCTGGCAGCGGGATTCGCGCTGCTGCGTCAACGCCAGATCCCGACGACTGGCGTGATCGCGGCATGGTGTGGGTCGGCCGCCATCATTGGCGGCGCTCTGATCCAGTGGCCATTGGGCGATTTCGACGCTTTCGTCCGCGAACTCGATCAGACCGGTTCTGGCCCAATCATGATGAATGTGGGCATCTATCTCACCGTCGCCCTCTCCCTGACGGCCGGCATTGCCGCCTTCAGCTGGGTCGCAGGCAGCGAACAGCGTTGGCGCAGCAGCCTGGGCCTCACCCTCGCGGCGCTGATGGCAGCGGGCTTCCCCTTCATTGTCCTCATCACCGACCCGATCGTGTTTCTGGCCGTCCGCATCCTGATCGGAACGGCATACTATGCCCTTTGCATCGCCCTCATCCTGATCGGAACGCGCGCCAACGCTCGCGCCACCGGCACGCTTGGCATTGCCGGTTTCATCCTGCACACAGGGTATGTCTACTGGGAGACTTTCTCCGGCTTGTTGACCACTTCCCTCTTCTTCCTGACCGGCGGCCTGGTGTTGTTCGGCATCAGTTGGGGATTACTGAGATGGCGAAAGCGTCTGCCCGCAATCCAGGGAGAGTCATCATGAGCCACACAAACCGCCTGCTGATCATCGCCGGCCTGATGACGGCTTTTCTCGTCTTCATGCTGGGCAGCAATACGCTCAGACGCGCAGGTGGCGCGGAAGTCGCCCTGGCCGTCACCGGGTATGACCCGCGGGACCCCTTTCTTGGGCATTACAGCCGTATCCAGCTGGACATCGCGACATTGAACATGCGCGAACTGGGTGGCAGCAATGATTTGCGGACCGATGATCGCGTCTATGTGGTTCTCATCCCGGGCGAAGGCGGCACATGGCAAGCAAGCGCGCTGTCGCGCGAACGTCCGGATGTACAGCCAGCGATTCTGGGTCTGGTCACCAATGTCTATTCAAGCGGACGCGGGGAAGAGCGACGGGAAATGGTGCGCATCGACTATGGTCTCAATCGGTACTTTGCCGATCGCGAGACAGCGCTCGAACTCGATTCCATCCTCGGGGATGAAAACCGCACGCCGCGCCTGATCGTATCGGTCCCGTCCGACGGCCGGGCCCTCATCAAGGGCATCGAGATTGACGGCGAGCCACATTATGAGCGGCTGTGGTAGGGTTAGCGGCCAGACGCAAGCCGTAGAATAACTGGAAACAGGCCGGCGCCAGCGACGCCCCCCCCGATATGCGCCGCCCAACCAATAGGGATCGGCATTGCTATCCCGATCACGCCGATCAGCAGGTTCACCGCGATCCAGGGCAGCGTGAGTCGAAGCATGCCCTTGTAACCGCCGCGCACCCAGCCCGCCGCGGCGATCAGACCGGACACGCCGGTCGAGGCGCCCCCCAGCATCAAGGCCGCGCTCCCCTCTGCAACCACCTGCGTGATTGCCCCGAGAACGCTACACATCCCAAAAAACACCAGAAACAGCGACACGCCGAAGAGATGATCGCCCAGAGCCCGCGCCACCAGTCGTCCTGCCGAAACCAGCACGACCAGATTCATGATGATGTGCAGCCAGCCGAAATGAACGAGAAAGTGGAGCAGATATGGCCAATAGGGCCCGAGCGGCTGTGAAGGCGCAGGCGTGCCCGCGGGCGCATGCACCAGGACGCTGGCCTGAAAGATCAGGTCCCCAAGAGGCGGGACCACGAATTTCGCCAGCTCTGCTCCGACAATCGCCAACGCCAGAACAAGCACGGCCGTCGGTATGGAATTGAAGATCGGCTCGCGCTGGCCGCTGTCCCGTTCCGGCACACTCATATTGGCAACTCCCTCTGCCGAATGGCCCAAACGGACACTTTTTCGTTAATCACAACTTAATTCCCCCGCTGGGTGAACAGGTTTTGCAGGCTTCCCCCGCTGGCACGCACGTTGCACGTCACCCGCATGAATACGTGCCAACGAGGACACATGATGACCCAGAAGCGGACGCGATTTTTGACCTCTGCCATCGGCCTGACAATCTTAGCCGCATCGGCAGCGAGCGCCCAGTCAGCGCAGACTACAGCTCAGTGGGAACGCCCCTATGGCGTCGCTTACGGACAGGAGCAGCGTCCCTGGTCCGGTGCCACGGCGAGCGCGGGCGCAGCGGCGCGTTCCTCCGCCGGCAATCGGGTCATCATAGACGGTGTTATCCAGACCGGCGTTGGCGTTTCCAGCCAGCTGAACGGCCTGTTCGGTGGCGGTGTCGGCGCCAATGCCACGGCAATCGGCAACCAGCTTAACGTGAACGTCACGGGTCAGTGGAACACTGTCATCGTCAATTCGACCCAGATCAATAATGGCGACATCAACGCCAATGCCCAGTCCAACGGGGATACGAGTGAAGAAAATGAAGAAGGCTAAACTTCTCATGGCCACACTGGCCGGCGCACTGGCTCTGACCGGCTGCGCCACGACGGCCCGCACCGGCGGTTCTGATGGCCTGTACGCGCAGCCGATCGGCGGCGCGCCGGTGACCGCCAACCCGACTCCCTATTCCGAGGCCCTGGTCTGCCTGGCCAGCTATGCTCGCGCGAATAACCTGGTTTCGCCGCGCATCGCCGTGGGACGACTGTCGGATTATACCGGTCGCGCCTCACTGGAAGGCGGAGCAGCCGTGACCCAGGGCGCATCGCTGATGGCTATCTCGGCCTTTGCCAAGGCCGGTATCCGCCTGGTTGAGCGATTCGACACCTCGGTCTCTGAGCTGGAACTGCGTTACGCCAACAACCAGTTGATCGGCGACGATAATGGTGAGCAACGTCAGATCCATGCCGCGTCCCTGCCCGGTTCAGATTTCCATCTGGTCGGCGGGATTACCGAGCTGAACTACAATATCCGCTCCGGCGGCGTCGATATACTTGGCGGCGACCGCATCGACAGCGACCCGACCGGCGTGTTCAACCGCCGCACCTGGGTGATGAATATCGGTCTCGACCTGCGCCTCAACGAAACGCGCACAATGGAGACCGTGGATGTCATCTCCTATCAAAAGCAGATCATCGGCCGCGAGATCAGCGCCGGCATCTTTGCTTTCTGGGATGAAGCGGTGATCGACATCTCCGCTGGCGGCCGCTCCCTCGAGCCGGTCCAGCTGGCCGTGCGCTCGGTCATCGAGCGCGCCGTTCTGGAGATTTCGGCCCAGCTCTACGGCGTCGATCCCAGTGCGGCTTGCCACTATTCCGATCCGATCGGTGGCTCAACCAATGTAACCGGCGGCGTCAATGTCGCTACAGCCTATGGCTCCCGGGAGACCTCGAATGTCCAAGCGCGTCAAACTGTTGAGCACGGCCATGAGCGCCGCGATCCTCACGTGCGCAGCTACCTACGCGGACGATACGACTGAGATTCTCAACGGGCAGGTTAACCTGAACGCCAATATTCAGGTGACCGCCGAGACCTCGGTCGGACAGGCTGCGAGCGCGATGATGACCGCCATTGGCATGGCCAATGCGCTGACGGTTGACGTTCTCACGCCGCACGATATCGAAAATACGCAAACCTTCTCCGGAAGTGTCGTCGGTCGGGCGACGACCAACGCACAAACGATTGATGGTGCTGCCATCACGACATCGACCATGTTTGGCAATTCCGCTGTCGTCATTGTCGATAACGGCATGGACGTCACATCGGAGCAGAATGCGCTGGATGGCGCGCAGGTTCGATCAACAGCCCAGCACTCGCTTACCAGCTACGGCATAACTTCGGTAACAACCGCCGGCGCATCCGCAAATGCGTGGGAGTCAACCGCCTATGCCGGCGAGGCCAATCTCGACCTGCGCCAGGACAGTGGTGCGTCGGTTACTGCAGACGCCTATGTAATCGCGCCAACAGCCGGCCTATGTAATCGCGCCAACAGCCGGCCTGGGGGTCTCCTCGACCACCGTCGCGGCAGCCAACGGCAATTCGGCGATGATCACCGGATATGACGCCGCCTCCCAGGTCGTCGATGTCGACCAGAATAATCGGGGTAACGTCACGGGCCTGGTGCGGGTGGATGCCGGCGGCGGTAGCGAGATGACCAATGCCACCGCGTCCGCCAATGGCAATAATGTCCGGATCGAGAATCAGGAAGCCTATGCTCACCTTCAAGGTCAGCAGAGCAATAGCGGTGAGGTCCTCGCTGATTCAGAAATTCTCGTCGGAAATTTCGACGTGGATCTGATGACGGTAGCCGCCGAGGGTGTCGGCAATTCCGCGGTCCTGTCCAATATCGGCTCAAATTCATACATGGGCCTTGATCAGACGAACGCGGCGAATGTGACAGCGCGGGCCAATTTCGAAGGGGATGCGGGTGGTGTTGCCCTGTTGTCGGCAACCGCGTTCGGTAATGCGGCAACCAGCTATATCTGCTCGGAATGTCCGGTGACGGCCTATGGCGCGATGAACCAGACCAATTCGGCAACAATCAGCTCTGTGGTGACAGGGCAGATGACGACGGGCGGCATGATCACCGGGACGGCCACCGCGATCGGCAATTCCTCGACATATCAGACGACCAATCCGCGTTACTGATCAGCGATAGGCCTTGGCCTGCACCGTATACATAGATGCATAGGCACCGCCCCGCTCGATCAGGTCGTCGTGAGCGCCTTGCTCTATGATACGTCCCTTTTCGAGCATGATGATCTGGTCGGTCGGCCGCAGGTTGGACAGGCGGTGCGAGATGATGATCAAAGCCTTGCCGTCACGCGGTCGTTTGAGTAGCTCCGCCTCCGCATTGGCATCCAGCGCCGCGGTGGGCTCGTCCAGGATAATACAGTCTGCATCGGGATTGGCATAAGCTCGCGCCAGCGCGAGACGCTTCCACTGCCCACCGGACATTTCGATCCCGTCCACGAAACGCTTGGAAAGCCGGCTATCGTAGCCATCAGGCAAATCCGCGATAACGTCATCTGCGAGACCAAGAGCGCTCGCGCGAGCGAGCGCCTCCTCTGACATGGTGTCCAGTCCGACTCCGACCTGGATATTTTCGCGGGCCGTCATCTTGAAGTTCGTTGAAGGCTGAAACAATACGCCGAAACGCTTCGCCAGCGCGCCCCGGTCCCACTCGGCAAGCTCGGACCCATCGAGCAGAACCCGGCCCTGCAAGGGCTGATAGAGTCCGAGCGCCAGCTTGACCAACGTCGACTTGCCAGAACCGTTGACCCCGACAATACCGAGAGCCGACCCCGCAGGCATATGAAAGGACACATCGTCCAGCGCCAGGCGGGGACCATTGGGATATCGATACGAGACATGTTCAAAACGAAGCCCGTCTCCGGTTTTGATCCCGGCACGAATTGCGCCGGAGCGCGTCTGGACCGGCGTATCCAGGAAGCCATAGAGAGTGGACAGATAGAGCACGTCCTCAACCACGCCATTGAAAGCGGCCAGCAGGTTGGTCACGCTTGCCTGCCCCTGTTTGACCAGACCGACAAACATCGTCATCTGACCCAGTGTGATCGTACCGGCAATAGTCACCCAGATGATCCAGATCTTGGCGCCCAGAAAGACGGCGGTGGACAGGACCGCCAGCATTGCACCCCAGAGTGCGTGGCGCGCCTTCATTGCGAGATCGCGCTGGAACATGGCCTGGAAGAGATTGCGATAGCGCGCTTGCAGCGGTTCATCCAGACGATAGTGGAGCCGGTCCTTGGCGCTGCCCTCACCTGTCACCAGGCTTTCCAGATAGCTGCGTTCACGAACCTCCGGCGTACGCCCCTTGTAGAAACCGAAGGCCGTGTCGGCAAAGCGCAGATTGCCCACGAACAGGGGCAATGCTCCCGCGACTATGAAGGCCAGTAACAAGGGTGAAAACGCCCACAAGAGCGCGGCGACCGAAATCAGGGTCAGCATGTGTTGCAGCACATCGAAACCGCGACTCACCAGATTATAGGGTCGGCTGGTGGCAAACTGCTTGGCAATGACCAGCTGTTGCTGCAGATCCGCGCGCTCGATCTGTTCGAGGTCGAGCGCAGCACACTTGCCGAGAATCGCCTGGTTGGTTGCATAGCCGAGTTCGACCTGAAGCCGGGAGCGCTCAAAGGCCAGCAGTCTGCGGGCGGCCAGAAGAGCTGCGAGAATCGCTGCCTCGCCCCCCACCCAGGTCAGCGCTATGTCTCGATCCGCACCTGTCCCGCTTTCGATCGCTGCGACCACGCTGTCGACAATGAGACGAGACATGTAGAGCGCGGCGGCTGGCAACAGCGCCACCACGACCGTCAGAACAGCGATCCAGATAATCAACCAGGGTTGGCTGGCCCAGACCAGCCCCGCCGTCCGCACGCCATGCGACCAGGCCATCGCAAGGGATGGTCGGACCTGTTCGCTATCGGAGGAGGTCTCGGCCATGATGCCCTAGGCGACAGCCGCGGCCTTCTTCTCGGCCTCTTCCTGCATGCGGAGCGAAAGGACCGCACCCTTGTGGGGGAAGACCTCGGTCGGTACCGGCCGGTCAAGGAAGGGCGCCAGTTTCTCGAACCCTTCTCCCGAACAGATGTCGATGACCAGCAGGTCTCCCGGGCGGTCCTTGAAGTAGTCCATCACGGCACGCGCATGATCGTCATAGACATCCGAGAAACGGTGACGATCAAAATTGTAACAGCCATACACGGCGGCCCGCAGGAAACGCCGCATATTCATGTGCACTTCCTGGTCGGGGTCCTCGGTGGATTTGAAGGCCGGCCGGTTGAAATAGTGACGGGCGCAGGACCCCAGCCAGCCTTCCTTGTCCCGAACGGTCAGAATGAATTTCGACCCCGGATACTGCCTGTCCAGCTGTTTGTAACAAGGGATGGTCGTGATGTCGGTGAGGCCGTCATGATATTTGAGCAGGGTCAGGTCATACTGAGCGTTGGACAGTTCGGTATAGGTGTCCTCGTCGATCGGGTAATGGCTACAGTCGAAGCCCAGCACCTGCAGGCCCGCCGTCAGGCTTCTCGTGCCGGTACGGCTGAGCCCAAGACCAAAGATTTTCGGCTTGGCCGCTTTTGAGCCGTAATCGACTCGGCCGCGATTCTCGTCGAGCCAGCTTTCGAGCTCCTCGCGCGTGAATTCCGGCTTCTCCTCCAGCCCCAGACGCCTGATTTCTGCATCGGCATGATCAGGCAAGGCCTCAATGAAGTCTTGAACCTCGTCCGGGGTCGAATCGAGAGGCATTTTCGCGCGCGCGTAATCCACGGCATGTTTCGCCATCTTCAAGTCGCACCAATCGTCCGCCAGGTCCCAATTCTCCATCGAACGACGCAGCCGGACGCCTTGGTCCTTGGTGCGGCTGCGCAATTCGCGCAGCGCGTATTTCATGAAGATATGGTGATAGGACTGAAAATGGTCGTGCAGGATATCAAAATTGCGAAACTGCTTGGCCACACCCATCGGCTTCATGGCCAGATTGCGCAGGCGCGACTCCGGCCGCAGCACGTATTTCATGTCATCTGCAGGCACTTGCGTAGCGGCCATGCGACGGACCAGGTCGATCCGGGTGATGTGAACACCGCAATGCAGACGCCCCCGGAACCGGTCGGAGACATAACTGTCGACATAAGGCGCATCGCACGTCTCGATAAACGCGCGCAGATCGTCGAGGATCAGGCAATCCGCATCAACATAGACGACATAGTCGCAATCATGGTCGATACGCAGCATCTGGTTCACACATTCGGTGAAGGGGCGCACATCGTCGATGATGTAGGTATTGTCCGGCCGGATGCTCTCCTTGGCCAGTTCCAACGCGACATCGCGCGTCCGTTCGTCGATCTGACGGAAAACGAGGTCAATCTTGGCCATCGACTTCAGGCCTCCCACTTCAATTCTGCATTGGCTCGCCCGGCGAGCTTTTCAAACAAGGCTTCATGTTCGCAGGACAGCTCATCCTTCCAGCGCAGGTCAAGCGAGATGCCACCAGCATGCTCACCATAATAATCACGCGTTCGGTCTCCCAGCGACACAAAGGCGTCCTTGGGGTTTTCAACCTGATTACGCGCGACAAGGAATTGTGTTCCGCTATTGCCGCCAAGCACATGTTGCGGCTGCTCGTCAAAGCGCAACATGTCGGCCTCAAACGCGATTCCCAGGAGATCACACACCTGGCGGGTCACGCGCTCAGGGTCGGTCGCCAACTCCTCATAACGCACCCGCTTTTTCGGCCCGTCAAAGGCATCGAAGAGGGCCTCGCTGGCTTCAATCTTGTCCGCCCACTGGTGGATCTGGTCAGACGGGTCGCGCTCCGGATATTTGCGAATGCGCGAATTCACGACAGCGCGGCCGTCCCTGGTCAGAAAGAGCAATGCCGGCATCCCGCCGGCCTCACGCATTTCCGCGCTGCGCGCCTCGATCCAGCGTTCGTCCTTGGTGGTGTCAACGATCATGGAAACGCCGACATGGTCGGCCACTTGCGGGTAGAGCGCTCGCGTCTGGTCCCAATGAAACGTGCTCCACACCGGGCAATCATCGCCGCAGATCTTGCAAACACGTTTGCGCATCGGTTTACGCTCGTCATGTAAGTAACGAACCTTGCCACCTTCTCCCATGTAGAAGGCGCTCGAATGCCCGCCGAGTATCATACCCAGCAATGTCGAGCCGGAATGACCGGCACCGCACAAGGACACTGATCGCAGCTGCGAAATCTTGTCCATTCGTCCCCTCGCACAATCCAGACTGCAAATTGTGGCTTTCCCTGTTTTCTCTTGGAGCGAATAAATCGCCGCATGGCAACAAAAATGCGATGTTCAACTGTAACCGGAGATGAACAGGCTAGAGATGCCCAGATCTGAGCATCCGGCGTCATCCTGACGCATCGGCAATTTTTCTTTTCGGCGTATATCTTCACGGAACTTCAAAACGGAGATTTCAATGTCGCGTTTAGCCCTGCCTGTCCTGTCTGCCCTTGCACTCGCTGCCTGCGGTGGCAGCGACAGTCCCGCCAACTCAAGCGAACTGCCCGCGAACAACGGTGCAGAACCTGCCGCCGCGTCAGCGAGCAACGAGCCGGGAGATGTCGCAGCGGAAGCCGAGACAACAGTGACCGAGCTGGCAGAAACAGTGAACCAGAATGTTGGCAACGTATTGCCCGATGCCGTCATCGCGCTGGGCGAAACCTTCGCCGATGCCGACCTGGTCAATGGCCGTCGCCAATATCGTCGGTGCCAGTCCTGCCACACGCTGGAAGCAGGCGGCCGCCACACGGTCGGACCCAATCTTCACGGCATACTGGGCGCTGCGGCGGCTGCGAAGGAAGGCTTCAATTATTCACCTCGCCTGACCGATGCCGGTCTCACATGGGATCTGGCGACACTTAACGCCTGGATTGAAAATCCGCGTGGCCTGGTACCCGGCAATCGCATGAGTTTTGTGGGCTTGCGGGATGCCGAGGACCGGCGTGACGTGATCGCCTACATAGCCGCCGAAACTTCCAACTAGAAGCGTCGCCAGACGGCCAGCACCGCAGCGCGCTCGTCCAGCGCGTTGCGCCCGCTGGGCGTGAAGCTCAGGCCAAACTGATACTGGACCGCACCAACGTCCCGCAGCACGCTCAGCTGTAGCTTGTGCTGATCGAATTCCGGCAGGCCCGGGCGCATGGCCTCGGCACTCCAGACTGAATAGCTCTGCACCATGGCGTCCCACCGCTCGGACAGTGCAAAACCAAAGCTGGTATCAAGGCGCCATTCATCCAGATAGCGGCCATCCCTTGAGCGATGCGCGATCTGAACATCCAGAAAGCCATCACGTGGCAAGGCGCGCCCTGCAAGCAGTCGCAGATCAAAAGCCCCCTCGCCCTGACCGAGTGGTTGATTGGTGACGTTCTCGCCTTCGCCCGGAACAAAATAGGACAACTGGCCACTTATCACCCAGTCACCATGGCCCCAGACCTGTGCCCTTATGCCCAGTTCGCTGGCCGAAAACCCCTGCGCCGTGTCCCGCCGCCCCTCCGAGAGTTGATCAACATTCTGCCAAGCAAAACGACCGACCAGGCTTACCCGGTCGGTCGCTCCGTATTCTATATAGGCCGCGAGCTCATCCTTGTAGAAATGCCCACCTGAGGTTCGCTCCCGGTCGGCATCGAAAAAGCCATCAGCGCGATCAACCAGATTGGTGACGATGAGCAGCGTCTCGCCCTTGTCTCTTGGCCATGCCCCGGCATCAGCAGGTGACGCCCAGCTCAGAGCCAGACATAACCCTAGGCTTCGAAGCCCGGGCTTTCGCGGCGCACACGATCGAGAACGGCGGCCCAGGCGATTTCCTTGAAGAATTCGTTGCCGGCGATTTCGGACGACTGCCCGAACACCCTGTCCTGCATGGGCTGATCCCATTCGATCAATTCCCCGCCTGCCTGCGCCATGAGCTGTATTCGACATGCACGCTCAAGTAGATAAATTCTTATATACGCGGAAAACGGGTGATCACCAACCGATAATGTACCGTGATTGCGCAGGATCATCAGGTTCTTCTCACCCAAATCCTTGACCAGGCGAACCTTTTCCTCCGACTCAAGAGCAATGCCCTCATAGTCGTGATACGCGACATCGTTATAGACATTCATCGCCAGCTGGCTGATCGGAAGAAGGCCACGCTTCTGGGCCGCGACCGCAACGCCCTGGTCAGAATGCAGGTGCATGGCGACCTTCACGTCACTGCGAGCATCGTGGATCGCGGAGTGAATGGTGAAACCCGCGGGATTGATGCCAAAGGTCGAGGGCGGCAGGACATTGCCCTGCAGGTCGACCTTCACCAGATTACTGGCCGTCACGTCCTCGTAGAGCAGACCAAACGGATTGAGCAGAAAGTGCTCCTCTGGCCCGGGCACACGCATGGAGATGTGAGTGAAAAAAAGATCATCCCAGCCATGCATGTGAACGAGGCGATAGAGTGCTGCGAGATCGCAGCGCGCCTTCCACTCCTCGGCCGTAACCTGATCCTTCACGCTTGGTGCAGCTTGATCGTCCATAGCGATCTCCCCAATTCTTTATCGACTGGGGCTAACATCCTCCGGGCAGGGCCCGGCGTCAAATATCCTTGGCCAGTCTAACGCCGGAGAACTGCCAGCGGGCTTCCGGCGGGAAGAAGTTGCGGTAACTGGCCCTGACATGGCCTGGTGGGGTCGCACACGACCCTCCCTTGAGGACGAACTGCCCGCACATGAACTTGCCATTGTATTCACCAACCGCGCCAGCCGCCGGCCGATAGCGCGGATAGGCAGAATAAGTCGAACGGGTCCACTCCCAGACACCGCCGAACAATTGCGAGAAGCCGCCATTCTCCGGCCGAGAAACGGGATGAGGTGCCCGCGCCGGATCCAGCGTGTCGGCGAGGCCCGGATTGTGGCTTTTGGCCGCAAATTCCCACTCACGCTCCTCGGGAAGACGGGCTCCGGCCCACTCAGCAAACGCCGCCGCCTCGAAATAACTGAGATGGGTGACAGGCGCATCCGGGTCCACACGGCGTTCACCGCCCAGGGTGAATTCAAACCACTCCCCGTCCCTGCGGAACCAGTAAAGCGGCGCGCACCATTTCTCCCGGTTCACCGTCGCCCAACCGTCCGACAGCCACAACGTCGCGGTGCCATATCCGTCATCGGCCATGAATTCGAGATATTCACCATTGCTGACTGGGCGGGACGCCAAGGCAAATTCCTCGAGCCAGAATTTGTGCCGTGGACCTTCATTGTCGAAGTGGAAATCCTCTCCTGCATGGCCAAACTCGTGCAGGCCACCCTGGAAGGAGCGCCAACTCAGTTTCGGCGACTCATTATCTCTGAGGGTTTCAGCCGCCCAGGCTGTGGGGCTGAACGGATGCCGCGACAGGACGTGCTTGATATCAGTAACGAGCAACTCCTGATGTTGTTCCTCATGGGCCACTCCAAGCTCAATCAGCGCCTTTACTTCGGCAAAATCGATTTTGTGGTTACCGGAAAGCAAACGCTCCATCGCCGTATCGACATGCGCACGGTAGGCCAGCACTTCCGCCAGCGAGGGCCGTGTTAGAAAACCGCGTTCAGGGCGGGCGTGACGTTCCCCGACCTGCTCGTAATAGGAATTGAACAGGTAATTGAATTCCTTTGAAAATTCCACATATTCAGGATCGTGCCTGCGCAGCAGGAAACATTCCCAGAACCAGGTCGTATGCGCGAGATGCCACTTGGTCGGACTGACGTCCGGCATGGTCTGAACGACCATATCCTCGGCAGAAAGACCCGAAACCAGTAATTGTGTTCGCCGACGGACTCCCGAATAGAGCGAAAAAATCGAGCTAAAAATCTGTTCGTCCATAAGAAATCCGATTTCCAAATACTGGAATTAACAAGTTTTCAAACTGATCCGCGCTATCAGCGGTGTGGGCAAAGAAACATATAGACACCAATGACTGCCAGTCCTGCACAAGCGATTCAAGCTCTCGCAAAAATGCGTGACCCCGACAAGCGCCATCAGCTTGCATTAGGGGTAACGGATATGTGCATTGCCCAGAAGCTGTCGGAGACAGCCGAACCTATTGCGGGCGAATTGCTGGTAACACTCTGCTCGACCTGCACGGATGACACCCAGAAAGCGATGGCTGAAAAGCTCACCTCGTGTGAATGGGCCCCCCATGCAGCCCTCCGCTTCCTTGGTACGCGTGAGATCGAGATTGCCAGTGTCATCATCAAGAGAGGCGATGGCCTGTCGGATGAGGATATGATCCATATCGCCCAGACCGCCTCGCCGGACCATCGGTTGATCCTGGCCAAACGTTCCAATCTGCGTGTCCGTGTCACGGACAGTTTGGCGCAACCCGGCGAGGCGAATGTACTGCGCGCGCTTGCTGACAATGACACTGCTGAAATCTCCGAGGACACTCTTGAGGTCTGCCTCACAACAGCGCGCAATCACCCCAAGCTGCGTGAAGCCCTGGCCCGTCGGCACGACATCTCCACGGAATACGCAACCCAGTTGTGCATCATGCTTCCCGAAAGCTGGCGCGAGGAACTCTGCCGCCGCTTCGGCCTCGACAAGAACAAGGTCGAAGAACTGACGGTTGAAGCTGCGCTCAAGATTTCAGATGAAGGCTCGGACAATGAAGCCGCCGATCTGGTCCATGCCGCGAGCAAGGACGGGCGATTGAATGGTCAATTCGCGCTCTCCGCCCTGAAAAAGGGTGACGAGGCGGTTTTTGACCATGCGATCGCCGCACTTTGTGAGTTGAGTGTTGCGCAGTGGCGTGTCGCGCTTGCCATGGGCGGCGTTCGTGCTGCAGCACTGGCCTGTCAATCCGCCGGCCTGGACCGCACCGCCTATCCGATCGTTCACAAGGCGTTGCGCCAGCTGGGGCGTATGCACCAGGCCCTTGAAGGCGATGCAATGTCCTCGGCGGCCAATGTCTTTCGCATGTACGGCCCTGAAAAAGCGGCCAAAGTCTTGCGTCAAATGGGCGGCAGGGTTTAATGGCCGCTCTCTAAGTGAGCAAGCCATTGACCTCGACCCCCAGCCTAGCCTTTCTCGCCAGCCCCAAGCCGGAAGCCAAAGCCGCCCGCCAGCGACTGGAGGAGCGTTATGGCTCCACCTCCGTCTACGATGCCGACATTATTATCGCGCTGGGCGGCGATGGCCTGATGCTGGACGCGTTGCACACGGCCATGACCACAGGCGCCAAGGTCTACGGCATGAATTTCGGCTCTGTCGGTTTCATGATGAATGATTATGCAGAGGAAAATCTGCTGGAACGCCTTTCTAGGGCCGAAATCGCCAGCATCCACCCGCTGCGGGCACGCGGCGAGGATGTGCATTGCAACCGCTTCGAAGCTCTGGCCATCAACGAAGTCTCCCTGCTCCGTGAAACGCGCCAGACTGCGACGATCAAGATCCGCATCGACGATACCGATCGTCTTGCAGAATTGCAGGCGGATGGCGTTCTGGTGGCGACTCCCGCCGGGTCCACAGCTTACAACCTCTCTGCCCATGGCCCCATCCTGCCTTTGGACTCGCGCGTGCTGGCTCTGACGCCAATCAGTGCCTTTCGCCCGCGACGCTGGCGCGGCGCCCTTCTGCCACACACAGCCAAGGTGGGGTTCGAAATCTCCGAGCCTAATCACCGACCCGTGTCAGCCGTGGCGGACAACAAGGAATTCCGCGAGATTTGCAAGGTTGAAGTCGAGGAAGCGTCTGACATCACACTGACCATGTTGTTTGACCAGGGATACAATCTTTCCGAACGCATTCTGGCGGAACAATTCGAAAGTTAGTGAGCTTAGGCTGGTGTTAAGCACCACGCGTTAGGTTGTTTTCGGCTATCAATCGTGAGCCTGTGGACGTGACCTTGACGAGCAATATAGACGAAAGCTGCGCTGGAAAGACTGTGCTCATTGTCGATGACAATGCGGCTCTGCGCGGCCTGTTGCGTGTGTCTCTGCAGGCTTTTGGTGTAGCCAAGGTTTTCGAGGCGGAATCAGTCGATATCGCCCTCGCCCTTCTGGACCGCCATCGCGTTGACCTGGTCGTTACCGACTGGAAGATGAATCCGCGAAATGGGCTGGATCTGGTCCGTGAAATTCGCAATCCGCAGCTCTGTTCGGCGGCCTATGTCCCGGTCATCATGCTGACGGCCTATTCCGACGGTGAACACATCCGTGCAGCCCGCCAAGCCGGCGCGAGCGCATTTCTGGTCAAGCCCTTCACATCCTCAGGGTTAGCCACGACTATTGTCGAGGCCCTCGAGGATAACCGTGTTTTCGTCAATACAAGCGACTATTTCGGCCCCGACCGCCGCGCACGCGAGCGTGCCGACAATGAAACCGCAAACACCCTGCTCGCCGCCAGGTAAGAGGAAAAGCAATGCCCAAGTCGAACCAGGACGTTGAAATCGTCAACCCTCCCAACATGCTGCAGATCAAGATCGGCGGCCCTATCAGTGGGGGCGACCTGCACCTGATCGAGAAGGCTGAAGATGCCATCAAGGATCTCCGCCACGAATTTGGTGCCTGGCTGGAAGAAGAGGTCCAGAAGCTTGAAAATGCGGGGAAAATTGTCCGCGAAAAAGGCCTCAAGGGCGACGAAGGTGAACAGCTCTTTATCTGCGCCCACGATCTACGCGGTGTCGGCTCAACCTATGAATTTCCGATCATCACGCGTCTGGCTGCGTCCCTGACCAAGCTCATCGACATGGATGAAAAGCGTCAGAAAGCATCCAAGGCCCTCGCACTGGCGCATGTCAACGCCATACGGGCCGCGCTGAGCCAGAATATTCGCGACACGAATGATGCCGTCGCCGCAGCACTGGCCGAAGAGCTGGAAGTTCAGTCAGCCGAGTTTGCCAAACCGTGGGATGATTGATCGCGCTGGCGCGGAAACAGCAAGCGGAACGAATCAGGGCGCCTCTCGAGGCGCCCTTTCTTGTTTGTGATCGTGGAGGGGGAAAAGCTCAGCTAGCCTGACTGTATTCCGCCGGCTCACCGTTCAGGCGATCCAGTACATAATCCAGATCTTCTTCCGGAATACCCTGGAAGCGCGTAATGGCGCGTTCTGCGAGCACGGACTGGAAACGCTCCCGCCCCTGTTTGTCGTGCGGCATTTCCATCGAATGGAAAATGTCGATCGCGGCACGGAAGGCCGGATAAAGACGCGGTGGCATACCGGTACGGTCATAGATCGCGCGCATGCCCAGCGGGCCAGCATCATGCACCAGCAACCAGGCCCGGGCATGGGTTACGCCAGCCAGCTCGGCAAAGGCATGCTCAACAAAGGCGACGTGGCCCCGCAACATCGCTCGCAGTACAAGCGACGGTGTCAGTCGACCATTCATGCGCAATTGCTGCACGAAATGCTGCGGGTCGTGAGCGAGACCGGCCTGGTCCACAAGGTCGACCGTAGCGCGTTCGCGCGCATCCTCCGCCAACTCGACAGCAAGCTGTGGCGGCAGGGCGTGTTTTTCCACGAGACGCTGCATGGCCTCATTGCTAATGTGTGCAATCAGCTTCTCGGTGACCGAGAGCGGCAGGGTCGAACGCGCGACGAAGGCTTCCATCACGCCTTGGTTCTCACAGAATTGCGTGAAGGCTTTTTCGTAGGCGCTCTGGGTGAAATCGGCGCCGTCATTGCTGGCGGCAATGCCGACAGCCTTTTCATCGCCCTTGTCGATGATCGCTTCAACGACGATGCTTGGCACATGTTCGCGTGCAGCAATTGCGGAGAGCTTGCCACCTTCCGAGGTCTCGACGAGGCGGGTCAGATCATCCGCATCAAGCATCGGCGAAGACAACAGAATCGGCGTTGCGACCTCTTCCACATCAGCCGCGAGACGCATGGCGATGTCGTGGGGCAGGTTCTTCGACTGGCGAAGGCTCACAGCGAGCGCGCGGCGAACGAGTTCAGCAGAATCCTGGACGATCAACTGGAGAATGCCGGACGCAGCCTGGCTCTCCTCCCCCTGCAGGGGGGCCGCGTCGATCAGGCGACAGATCTTTCGTGCAGCATTGGCACGCTCGTCATCATCGCCCCCCTTAACGAGGCGGCGAATGTCGGTGTCTGTCAGTCGATTTCGAAGCGCAACTACAGGCATGGCGGTCTCACAAGATAAGGATCTAGCAAGAGATTAGCCGCGGCATGCTTAACGAAACCTTGTCGTGCGGCTGTGATTCAACGCCTAGGTCTCACGACGACGGGCAGAGAGGGGTACATCCAGCGACGCCAGGATTTCCACCAGGGTCGGTGTCAGCTCTCCGCCGGAAGGCGCGAACGTTCCAGAGCTCATCACGCCGAAACTGCGGGCGATTGCCGGCACCGCCGCAGCGACATTGTCCAAACGGTCATTGGAAACAGACGCTGATACCGTGGGCTGCGGATCCGCAAGCGCCTGCTCTGCCTCCCCGGTCAAACGCCCCAGCAAATGCGCCGCGCTGACTGGACGTGCGCCGTCATAGAACATGTTGCGATTGGCGGCAGCCGCCGCCGGAAACAAGTGCGAGGCCGACTGCTGCGGATTGTCACGCACAGCCTCGATCAGGTCCGCCGCGCCACTGGCTCCCAGAAAATGTGCGGCATAAAGCTCACCGGAGGTCGCAGGACGGCCCACACGATTTTCGATGGCCTGGCCATTTTCCGCAGCGAGCTCACCGGCCATAAGCGCAGCGGCATCGGCATTGAAACGCAGATCCAGAATTTCCTGGCGCGCCTCTCCATCACTGACCTGAAGGCGGCCATCCGCTCCCCGCTCGATGTGCGATGCGAGATCGGAGAAGCCGTGACTGTCGCCATGGCGCTGCATCATGCCGAGCCAGGTCTGTTCTATAAACTGGAACATGCCGGCGGCACTGGAGGTGCGAGCCTGGGCCTCCGGGTCGAAATTGCTCTCCCGGGCAGCCGTCTGCGCGAGATAGTCGAAATCGGCGCCGGTTTCACGCGCAGCCTGCCGGATCACGGTGTTAAATCCGCGCATGTCGAGGTTTTCGATGCGATCGACCAAACCAGCCTCCAGGAGATTCGAATCGTGCAAATGGTCCTGCCGGTCGCCCTAATCTCTCGTTAACGTGGTTTGATCCCCTCGGATTCCCTCGTATAGTTGTCATCGAGGGACGATTTTTTGGAGACATAAGATCGTGAGAATAAAAAGTGTTCTTTGCGCCGGTTTTCTGGGCGCCGCCATTGTGGCCATGCCGGCAAGCGCTGACCGGGTGCGCCTGGTGAATATCAATTCCTATTCGGTTGTCGACAACCAGCACGTCCTATTGCGGGGCGGTGCCAGTCGCTACTACCTGGTGACCCTGTTGCACCGCTGTTACGGCCTGCGCGGAGGCATGCAGGTCGGCACCAGCCTGCCCACTACCGGCACCGTATTCTCGCCCCGCAGCGAATACATCATCACGCGGGATCATGACCGCTGCTATATCGACACCATCGAAGAGGTCGAGGATCGTGACGCTGCGATAATGCTCATTGAAGAACGGGCCCAAGACAGTGATGCCGAAGCGGATGACGTCGAGACCTGACATCGTCTCCAGCGGCCAGAATCAAAAACGCCGGCCTTGAAGGCCGGCGTTTTCTGTTTGCGTGCAACTGAGTGACTAGCGGTAACCGCCAACACCGCCGTCCAGCATCAGCGTCATGGAGACTGTTTCGCGGCTCTCGCTGCGAACTTCACGGCGCATCTGTTCGAAATAGCGCTCCTCGCGTCGCATGAAGATCAACTTCTCACCAGGACCGAAGCGGCGCAGCAAGGAGCGTTCATTGCAGTTGCGACGCGGTTCCTGGGTGGAACAATAGAGTTGGCCACCCGGGGTATGACGCAGAGCCTCGCCCTTGCGGCACATGATCGTCGCCCCGTCTTCCCAGACACTATTGCCATCCACATACCAGCCCACTGTCACCTGCATCGCCGTGCCAGCCATGCACCGGAACAATTCGCCGTCATAGATCGCGTCGACCTGGGCTTCGCCATCGACCTGTGAAGCCGGATGGGGAGTGCCATTGTCATCAACACAGACAGCGCGCACGACACGCCATTCCTCGATAAGGCGGGTGCGCTCTTCCTCGTAGTATTCGTAGGTTTCTTCTTCGCGCGCGACAACATTGAGACCGGTAATCGCTGTCGCGGCCGGTGCTGTCGTATTGCTGTAGTAGGATCCGCCTCCGACGAACGTGATCGCTCCCGCGCCCGCACTCGCCGCAGCGTTCGCATTCACATTCGCTGTGGCATTGACATTCGCAGTGATGTTCACGCCGGCATGCACGTTCACACCAACATTGATATTGCCACCGTGCACATTGATGTTCGGGACATTCACCGTGTGACCGCCGCCATGATCACAACAGTGAGTCGGCGGAGGCGGTGGCGGGGCTGGATGACAGCAATCCTGCGCGAGGGCATTTGCTGCGCCAAAACCGGTCGGTGCTGCGACAACTGCAAATGCAGCGCTCGCTGCAATCATAAAAGCGTGCCGTGCTGAAACGCTCATGGCGTGGCTCCTCTAATCCTGCGCCTGCCCTTGCAAGCCGCGGGCCGCTTTGCCGGCCGATGGCTCGCCCCTTTCGGGAAGCACCCAAAACGCAATTCCCGTCACGGGAGTATGGCCCCGTTCTTGAAGCTGGGCGGGTGTGAAGGGCGACCTGCCCTGTCATGCGACGACAGCGGAGTGCGAAATGAAACACGCGCAATCGAGAGCCCTGCACAGTTACTGGCAGACATTGAGAATGTCCGGGCGCGTGGCCGGCACGACACCGGAGCGTTCCGATGTGGAACCCCAGGATATCGCCTCCTTGCTGGGCCATGTCTTCATGCTTCGTCGGATTGACCCCGGTCATCATGTCTTCCGCCTTGCCGGCACGCACTTCTGCCAGCTTTATCAGCGTGAATTCCGCGACCAGAACTTCCTGAGCCTGTGGCGCGGCCATGACGCGACGCATATCCAGGCCTTGCTGGAATCAACCCTGTCCGGGGCATCGCCCTCCTCGGTGGTCGCCCGCGCCTCCTCGATCGACATGCACCAGCTACCCGTTGAGATCAGCTTCTTTCCGCTGAAGGGGCCGGACGGGGTCGTCGACCGCACCCTTGGCCTTTATCAACCCCTTGATGACACCCGCGATTTTGAACACCGGCCAGTTGTGCGAACGGGGCTGCGCGAGATCCGGCCACCTGCCGTACCAGGACACTTGTTCGGCGTTTCACAACGAGACATGCCTTCAGCCCGGGAAATGATTGCAAACGACCGATAGAGGCAAAGGGTTTTTAACCCCTCTTGGTTAGACCTGATCCGCATATGGAGAACACCATGGCGGAAGAGCCGAACCGACTTGATCGTCGCAAAATCCGGATCGCTGCTCGCGGGGCTGCTGAAAGACGGCTGCACGCCCGTCTTCCGCTGCGTCTGCATGGCCGCTTCTGGAGCGAGGCTCACGGTGAACATGCCTGCCGCCTTGTCGACATCTCCCCGGGCGGCGCACGTGTCATGTCGCGCACCCTGCCCGCCAGCAATCAACGTATCATCCTGATGATCAACGGCATCGGCCGTATTGAAGGGGTTGTTGTGCGTAGCGAAGGTGATGAATTCAGCCTTCGCTTCAGCGCAACAGAGCGGAAACGGGACAAGCTGGCCGATACGATCACCTGGCGTTTCAACAAGGACCGCCTGGGTCTGGATGAGGACCGACATGCTCCGCGCAAGCCGGGGCGCGGTCGCGCGAAGATCCGCTTTACCGACGGTGTGGTCATTCACGCCAATGTTGTCGACGTTTCCGTAACCGGGGCGGCCTTCGAATGTCTGGAGCGCCCCAAGGTCAATGAGCCCGTCAGGGTTGGCGAAATGTCCGGGCGTGTGGCGCGCATTCTGGACAATGGCTTCGCGGTGGTGTTCGATCCACCCGACGCCTTGAGAGACGGGGGACAGGCTGCCTGACCGGCAGTGATCCACCACAATCCTTGAAGGGTTGAAATTTTCTGTGCGGCGGCCAGATTCTTGCCGCAAGTCTGTGTATGATGGTTTGAGTGCCGGTGCGAGAGAGATCGATATGCCTCGCGATGATGGAATCGCAATGTCCTGGTTTGTAAAAGTCGAGGGTCGTGTCTACGGCCCCTATACGCCGCCGCAAATGCGCGCCTTCGTTGGTGAAGGCCGGATTGCGTCGCATTCCATGGTCTCAGCCGACAAGGACGGTGAGTTCGCGCCAGCCTCCAATGTTGAGGAAATGAAATCCTGGTTCGGCGAATCGGATGGCGGCACTGTTGTCGAGAAACGGGTTACCCCGGGTGCGCGACCAGCAAATTTTGTCATCATCACCGATATCAATTCAGAGAATGGCGCTGACTTCCGGGCCGCACTCGCCGCGTATGGCGATGTCGAATCGGTCACTCCGGGCGTGTGGCTGCTACGGGGGCCGACCACAGCTGCAGTCCTTCGCAACGAGCTCAGCCATGTGCTCGACCGTGATGACAAGCTTCTGATCATCGATGCGTCCCACGACCGCGCGGCCTGGTTCAACCTCGGTAGCGAGGCTGACCAGAATATCCGCGATCTGTGGGGCCGGGCGAACTAGTCGTCCAACCGTTTCAATTCCGCAGAGTGACGCTGTGAGTTCTCGACATAATGGTCGGCGGACATCTTCAACATGGCCGCTGTTTCGTCATCCAGTGTGCGAATCACCCGGCCGGGCGCCCCCACGACCAGTGAATTGTCCGGAATTTCCTTGCCTTCGGGAATCAGGGCCCCTGCTCCGATAATGCAGTTCTTCCCGATCTTCGCCTTGTTGAGCACGATGGCACCGATGCCAATCAGAGAGTTGTCACCAATTTCACACCCGTGAAGCATGACCTTGTGGCCAACCGTTACGCCCTTGCCGATTTTCATGTGGATGCCGAAATCAGTGTGCAGGACCGAAAGGTCCTGGATGTTGGTGTCCTGGCCGATTTCGATTCGGTCCGTATCGCCGCGCACGACACAGCCATACCATATGCTTGAATTCTCATGCAGGACGACATCGCCGATGACCGAGGCAGTGTCCGCGATCCAGTAGTTTCCACTTTCCGGCAAAACCGGTCGCGACTCACCCAATGCATAAATTGCCATTCGTGTCGGCCCCCAAAGTTTTATGAAATTCACGCGACGATCGCGTTTAGATCTTCTTCACTGCGTTACACTGAAACTGTAGCCACGATTCGAGCACAGCTCTCGTCTCGTATGGAAACTCTAGCAGGAGGTCTGCAAGTCGGCATGTCCGAACTTCGCTTCAGTCCACCACCCGGTTTCGGCAATTTGCCGCCGAACCTGTCGGAGTCTTCCGAATCATCAACAGCGCAACGCGTTTTTCACCCCTCTGCTTTTGCCGAGGGGTTTTTCATGTGTGGAGGTTCCAGCCATGCCCAAACGTTCCGTCAAACGTCGCCTGAAAGCCGGAGAGTTCAACAGCAAGCACTATGAGTCCGAGGAAGCGAAGGTCCAGTCGCTCTTCCCGGGCACACACTGGTCCCCGGACGACAAAGAGCCCATGCGTGACCAAAGGTTTGTAAAGAAGGTCAAACCTCGCTCCGCGGGTCAGGAAAAACTGATGAAAGCCATCGACGAGAAGAATCTCGTCCTGGCGTTGGGACCGGCCGGCACCGGAAAGACCTATCTTGCCGTGGCCAAGGCGGTTGAGGCACTGGAGGCCGGCAAGGTCAGTCGAATTGTGCTGTCCCGGCCCGCCGTGGAGGCCGGCGAATCGATCGGGTTCCTGCCCGGTGCGATGGAGGAAAAACTCGCCCCCTATCTTCGCCCGCTCTACGACGCCCTCGCCGACCGGCTTTCGCCCAAAAAGCTAAAGGCCATGATGGCAGAAGGTGTCATCGAGATCGCTCCCATCGGCTATATGCGCGGGCGCACGCTGAATAATGCTTTCGTAGTCGTCGACGAGGCTCAGAACTGTACCTACGGACAGCTCAAAATGCTGCTGACGCGTCTTGGCTGGAATTCCACAATGGTTGTTACCGGCGACCCGGCTCAGACCGATCTTCTGCCGGAACTGTCAGGGCTCGCCAGCATCGCCGACAAGATGGATAAACTCGACGATATCGGAGTCTGCCGTCTTGAATCAAAAGACATCGTCCGCCATCCGCTGGTGGCGACCATGCTCACAGTGCTCTAGCCATTTAGCCCGCGGGCCCGAGAGCGGCGATTTTTTCGCCGCACTCTATTTACGGACTCTCTTGAACGCCGGGAATTTGAGATTAACCTGACCTGAGATGGGAGGGTTGGCATGCCTTACGAGCGCGTTTTCGTACCTGAATTCAAACGTTTCGAGACCCGCTTCTTCGGCAGGGTTCCAGCGGACGAAATCGTGCAGAACTACATGGAGATGATCCAATCAGAGCACTGGTCGCCTGACGTAGTTCGTCTGATCACCGTCGCGAATGGCGCAGACCTGAGTGATCTCACCTACGAGGTGTTTACCCAGCGCTTTCTCAAACTTCTCGATGAGACAGCGTCAATCGCTGGTCCACCCAATAAGAATGCATGGGTGATTGAATGCGATGTAAACATGCCGATTGTGCAGACTTGGCAACTGATGCCGGCAGCGCAGGAGCGCGACCTATTCGGCGTGTTTGCGACACGCAGCGAAGCGCTGGACTGGCTCAACGCCTAGTGCAGCGTCACCTTGCGCTGGCGGTACTTCACCAATTGACGCAAGGTCAAAGGGTGGCGCTCTCGCGGGTTCAGGCCCATGCGCCGCATCTGCTGTTCTGCACGCTCGCGCTTGCTTCGAGCGCGCAGGAACTGGACGACCAGATAACCACCTATCGCGACATAGGTGACGTATTCCATGATGGAATAATAATTCGGCATGAACACCCAGACGATCAAGGCCGCGATGGCGGCCAGGATGATGTCCAGCGGTAGACTTTCCGCTGCGTTGAAATAGGCCACCGCCGGGAACAGCCGGCGATCGATATCTCTCTCAGGGTCGATGCGTTCTAGCAGGCTCTCAAACTCCGCGGCCTGCTGGGTATAGGTCTTGTTGAGGACAGTTTCCGGCGTGACATCCGGCGCGTGCGGAGGAATGTCCTGATTCAGCACCATGCAGGCGCGCATCAGCCATTCCGCATCCTGCAGTCGACCATGTCCGACAAAACCGCTCACAATCTACTCCCTTACCTGCTCAAACAGCCAGTTCGCGGCCTGTTCAGGCGTTTGACGCTCAAGATCTGCCAGGCGATTGGCTTCCCGCATATCGTCATCATCGATCGATCCGACAAGCCCCGCCAATGCATCCGCCAGCCCGGCACGCTCCGCAGCCTCGGGTGACAGCAGGATCACAGCGTCGTAGGGCGGCAAAATACCCCGGGGATCTCCAAGCACGACCAGGTCATAAGCCGCGATGCGGCCGTCCGTCGTATAGGCGCTGATCACATCGACCTGGCCGTCGCGCACGGCGTCGTACATGAATGTCGCATCCATGGCCCGTGTGGAAATCGCCCCGAGCCCATAACCGTCACGGGTATTGATCCACTCCGAACGCATGAACACTTCGGCATCCCCACCCACTTCCAGGTCGGCAGAGTGACGCGCGAGATCGTCGAGTGTGCGAATGCCAAGCTGCTCGGCCTGGTCGGCACGCATGGCCAAGCCATAGGCGTTCTCGAAGCCGAGCCGGCCCAGCGTAAGAATGCCATGCTCCTCGCGCAGAAACCCGGCCATTTCCACAAACATGGCGTGGCGATTGATCGGTTCGTCGCGCGCCATCACGGTCGCCCAGATGGTGCCGGTGTAATCGATATAGGCGTCGATTTCATTGTTTCGCAGAGCATCAAAGGCGATGGTCGAGCCCAGATTGTCCAGGCGCTCAACATCTGCGCCGGTTTCGGTCAGCACCCGCTCCATCAACTCGGCGAGTATGTATTGTTCGGTAAAAGCCTTGGCGCCGAGACGGATATTCTCCCCCTCCAACGCACCGTCGGCCGCTCGGACACTCGCGACCTGCTGGCTTGGCTGCGGCTGGGCAATCGAATCGAGATGTACAAACCGCGGCACGACAGAGGCGACGACCAGCATGCCCAGAAGAACGCCAACCTGAATCGCCAAAAGCTTGCGCCGATCCCGTGCTGCAATCTCCAGTAGGCGGATCAGCTGGTCAAGCACCACGGCAAGCCCGGCCGCGAACAAGCAACCAAACAGGACAGATAGCCAGTTGCGGGTCTGCAAGCCGGCAAAGATGTAATTGCCCAGGCTGGGCGCGCCCACCGGCGTGGCGAGCGTGGCCGCGCCGACGACCCAGACAATGGATGTGCGAATCCCCGCCACGATGACCGGCAAAGCCAGCGGAAGCTCGACCTGCCAGAGACGCTGCTGCCGGGTCAGCCCCAGACCGCGAGCCGCTTCGACAACACTTGGCTCGACGCCCTGCAGCCCAACGACCGTGTTCCGCAGAATCGGCAGGATGGAATAAAGCATCAAGGCCATGAAGGCCGGCCCATAGCCGATCGTCCCGCCAAGCAGCGGCACCATCAAGGCCAGCAGGGCGAGGCCGGGAATGGTCTGGATCACGCCCGCGATATTCAGAACCGTCGAAGCGAAACGCTTGCGGGGCGCCGCGAACACTCCCAGCGGCAGACTGATCGCCAAGCCGACGAGGATGGCCGCAAGCGAAAGCAGAACATGACCGGACAGAAGGTCCGGAAGCTCATTGAGACGTTCGGCGAGATTCTCGTTCATCCGCCAAGCTCCGCGATCGCGCGCACCTGTCGGCGCGGCGTTTCCAGCAGGCCGGAGACATAATCATCCGCTGGATTCGCCAGCAATTGTGCCGGCGTTCCGGTCTGGACGATTTGGCCGTCGCGCATGACGGCGATCGTGTCAGCCAGGATAAGAGCCTCGGCCATGTCGTGTGTGACCAGCACGGCAGAGAATCCCAGACCGGCCTGGAGACTTTTGAAATCGCGCTGCAGATCATCTCGCGTCAGCGGGTCGAGCGCGCTGAAGGCTTCATCCATCAAGATCAGGTCCGGCTTGCCAGCCAGCGCTCGGGCAAAGCCGACTCGCTGTCTTTGCCCACCTGAAAGCTCATGCGGATAACGTTCGCCATATGCCTCGATATCGAGCTGGACCAGCTGCATCATCTCGCGCACCCGCAATTCCGTGGTGGCGGTATCCCACTCCAGCAGACGCGGTACAACGGCGATATTCTCGCGCACCGTGAAATGGGGAAACAATCCATCGCCCTGCATCACCCAGCCGATCTGGCGGCGCAGACGAAAAGCGTCGAACTGGCGAACATCCGCCCCTTCATAAACAATCGAACCGCCCGAAGGCTCCTCCAGGCGGTTGATCAGTTTCAGCAATGTGGTCTTGCCGCACCCCGAACTGCCCGTCAGGGCCAGGAGTTTTCCTTCCTCCAGCGACAGTGAAACCTCGCGAACAGCTTTGACACCACCCGCATATTGTTTCGATACGCCCCGGAGTTCGAGGACCGGCTGTTGCGACCTACTCAAGTTCTTCGAGATCGATGTCCAGAATGGTGATTTCGAAGGAGTAGGATGTTTCGCCCTCATCGATGATCTTGGAGACCACACCCAGGCATTCATCGCCAATGTGGATCTCCGCACATTCGTCCGGACGGTTACGACGCTGGACCTGCAGATCCGGATTCAGCTTGCCGCACAGGAACTGCTGGAGTTTGACGGCCTCGATCGGCGTGATGTTCTTGTCCACGGGGGGTTCTCCAAGTGGGGGATTCGATTGAGCGGTAACTAAGCGCACCCGCCCGGGGCGCGTCCAGAGCCAAGCTTCATTTACAGGTGCGAATGGCGCCTGCCTAGTCCGGCAAGCGTTGATCCATGGAACGCGCGGGTTGCGGGCAGCAATCACCAACAACCTTGGCCGGAACACCCGCAACGGTGCAACCGGGCGGGATCGGCTTGAGCACGACCGACCCCGCGGCAATCCGCGCTCCGTCACCAATCTCTATGTTTCCCAACACCTTCGCGCCAGCGCCGATCAAAACACCGCGGCCGACCTTGGGGTGACGGTCTTCATGTGCAGCGCCGGTACCGCCCAGCGTCACCTCGTGCAGAAGCGAGCAATCATCGCCAATCACAGCTGTTTCACCGATAACAACGGAGGTCGCGTGATCGATCATGACGCCCTGGCCAATCCTGGCGGCCGGGTGAGCATCAACACCAAATCGTTCCGACACACGGCTTTGCAGGTGGAATGCCAGGGTTTCTCGCCCCTCATTCCACAACCAGTGGGCCACACGATGCGCCTGCAGCGCGTGATAGCCTTTGAAATACAGGAAGGGCTGCAGGAAACTCCTGCACGCCGGATCGCGTTCCTCGACGGCCATCATGTCGGCCGCCGCCTGTTCAACAATTTTCGGATCACCCTCCAGCGCCGCCTCAGCGACGTCGCGCGCCAGCATCATGTCCAGCTGGGCGTCGGCCAGTTTCGACGCGAGGCGATAGGCCAGCGCATGGGCAAATCGATCGTGTCGCAAAACAGCCGCGTTGAGGAAACTGGCCAGGATCGGTTCTTCTGCAGCAGCCGCTGCCGCTTCGACACGCAGGCGAGCCCAAGCCGACTCCACTCCCGTGCGTGCGGCGATCGGGCTCTCGCTTTCAGAAAGTGACATGGCGGGCTCCTCCTGGCCGTCAGCCCTGCAGCATGGCATGGGCGAGCTGCGGCTCCAATAAACCTTCCCGAGCCATGTAGTAAGCCTTGAAGACCATTACCAGTGTGAGGGAATCAGAGATTTGCCCAGACTGGCACTCGCGCAGCAGTTCACGAAAAGGGATGCGGCGCGTATCCAACACCTCGGACGGGTCAGGATTGGGCGTACCGGGTTCCAATCCAGTGGCAATATACCCGACAGCAATCTCGTCAGTCACAGAATTGGACATGTCCATGTCCAGGATTTTCGTCATCTGTCGCGCCGTCACGCCAGCCTCTTCCTCCAACTCCCGACGCGCTTCCTCCTCCGGGTCTTTTTGCGGATCCCCTCCGCCTTCCGGAATTTCCCAGCCATATCGATCGGACGGAAACCGGTGCTGACCGATCAGTATCGTGTCGCCATTGTCGAAAACCGGCAGCACTCCCAGAGCTGTATTCTTGAAATGGACGACACCGTATCGCGTCGGCGCACCGTCAGGGCGCAACGCGTTATGGTCATCGAGCCGCAACCAGGCACTTTCAAAACGGACTGTCTTGTCGAAAACAGTCCAGGGACCACGCTGAGATGCCATTTTGAACTCCGGTTTGAAGAAGCTCTAAGCCAATTCGAAGTGCGCCGACAAGCGGGCCTAAGAGGTCGACTGGAGTTGCTGCCCCCCCGCTTCATCAAAGCGGCGCACAGCGGCCATCAACCGCTTCGCCTTGCTCTGGCTGCGCACCAGCAGGACAAAGGCTGCCGGCGCAAAGATCAGGGCGAGGATGGCCGAACCGCTGACACCGCCCACCATCGCTGAAGCGAAAGGCAGCCAGAAGTTATCGCCGGACAGCAAAAGCGGGATGAAACCGCCGATCGTTGTCAGCGTGGTGGAGATGATGTGACGCGTCGCATCCATCACGGTGGAAACGACCCCACCCTCCTCCAGCGCCGAGGCCTCTGGCGAGACCTTGAGCGCGGAAAGCACCACGATCGCACCGTTGATCGATAGCCCCATCAGGCCCATTGATCCGACAATGGCATTGAAACCCATGGGCGTGCCAAACAGCCAGACCCCGAACATCGCAAGGCCGACCGACAGGAAGGCGACAACCAGTATCACTCCGGCAAACCGGAAACTGTTGAACGCCAGTACAACAGAACCAATCATAAGCACGATCAGCGGCACCGCTGTCCCCAGCAGGTTGCCAACCGCATCCCCCCGTTCAGCCGCCTCACCACCCAGCTGGAGTTCATACCCCGGCGGCAGCTCAACACCGGCCTCGTCCAGGCGCTCCATGAAGGAGGACAGGGCCGTGGCCGGCAGGGTGAACGGGTCAAGATAAGCGTAGATCCGGTTGATACGACGGCCATCCTTGTGCGGGATTTGGGCGACTTGCGGCGCCAGGGTGACCTCCCCCAGGGCGGACAGCGGGGCCGCGACCAGCTCGCCGTTGGATGTGCGCAATGACGTTCCGGAGACGTCACTCAGGCTCGAGCGGCGATCAGCGGTGGCGATAATGCGCACCGGCAATTCCTCGATTCCCTCCAGCACACTGCCGCCGACAACGCCGTCGAGATCGCTGCGCAGCTGGTTCGCCAGATCGCTCAGGCGCAGCCCCGCCAATTCCGTAGAGGCTTCATCTGCCATCACCCGCGCCACCGGCGCGCCCATTTCAAGCTGTGCCATGGTGTAGGTCACGGTCGGGGTCGCCGCCAGCAAGGTACGAAGTTCATTGCCGATACGGTCCAGCTCCGCCAGCTCCGGACCGACAACAACCAGTTCGATCGGCGCTGGAATGGGCGGACCCTGCTCAAATGGCAAGGTCAGGACACGTGCCTGCGGAAACTCTCGCATCATCTCTTGCTGTAACAGAGGCAGAATACGGGCTGTCGCTTGCGCAGATTCGGTGTGTACGAAACCGGCCGCATAATTGGAGACGCCCGACTTGTTGCCCACCACGTTGTAATAGGTGCGCGGTGAACTCTCCCCGATGGTCCAGGTCACCCGCTCGATACCGTCATACTGCTCGATGATTTCACGCGCTCGTTCGGTCTGGCGACGGGTTTCCTCAATCGAGGCCGTCGAAGGCAATTCCAGTTCCAGTTGGAACATGTCGCGATCGGTCGGCGGGAAAAACTGCATGGGAAGTGTCGAGGCGGCTATGAAACCGGCGATCGGCAGCAGGACGGAGGCAAAAATGCCAACCCAGGGCCGAGCCACAATCACGTTCAATACATGTTTGTAAGCCCCAGCCAGAGGCGCGACGTGAAGGCCGGTGCGCCAGAAACGGCGCGGGCCACCATCAATTTTCGGATCATCGAACCAGGCGGCCAATGCACCCACAACCGTCATGGCGAGCAGGAAGGACGCGGTGATCGCGAAAATGACCGATATACCGATCATGGAGATGAACTCGCCAGCCGAGCCGGGCATCAGCGCAATTGGCGCGAAGGCGAAGACCGTCGTCAGCGTCGACGCGAGAAGCGGAGCAAAAAGCAGTCGCACCGCACCGTCCAGCGCCTCCAGCGGCGATTGCCCCTTGGCGCGCAACAGTCGATATTCCTCCACCACCACGATGGCATTGTCGATCAACAGCCCCAGCGCAACCACCAGTCCGGTGACAGACATCTGATGAAGGGGTTCATCAAACAGGCGCATCAGCAGCATGACGGTCAAAACCGTCAATGGCAGCGCAGATCCGACGATAAATGCTGCGCGCCAGCCCATCATGAGGAAGAGCACGGCGAAGACAATCAATGCCGAGTAGCCAAGATTGGTGGCCAGCCCGTTCAGGCGTGTCTCGACATAGTCACCCTGGCGGAAAATCGTCTCGACCTGGATGCCCGGTACGCTCGCGGCGAATTCAGCCACCACGGCATCCGCTCGTTCGGCCCACAAATCAGCCCGCAAGTCCGGCTGCAGATAGGCTGCCACAAGCACGGTACGCTGCCCATTGGTCGTCGCGAGGGAGCGGGTTGGCGAGCGCTCCCCGCGACTGACCTCAGCCACATCACCGAGACGGACAAAACGGCCTTCTGAACCGTCCGTCAGGGCGATCGACCGAATTCGGTCAATTCCGTCAAATTCTCCGTCGATTTCGACCCCGAGGTCTGTTGCACCGGACCGGATCTCGCCGGCCGGCGCCTTGGCATCAGCGCTGGAGGTCAAACGGGCGATATCGGAAACGCTCAACCCGAGCGAGGCCAGACGGCCCGGATCAACTGCGACACGGATTTCTTCCTCCGCCTCCCCGAAGATGCGGGTCTCTTCCGTGCCGGACATGTTGCGAAGCTCGCGCTCCAGATCCAGCCCGATCCGCGACAGGATGCTGATATTCTCTTCACCCAGATCAGCCCAGCTCAGCGCCACGATAATCGTCGCTGCACCGATATACTGACGATCGACATCGGGAGCGCCGGCAGCTTCTGGAAGGAATGGACGAACACTGTCGACCTGTTCCCGGATCATGGTCCAGGTCTGATCCACCTCCGTCTGGCTCAGGTCCTCGCGAATCGACATGCCGATGACAGACACGCCGGAGCGCGATGTCGAGAAAGTCTCGTCTATCTCGGCCAACTCGTTGATGGCATCTTCGAGCGGCTCGGTTATCAGCGCTTCAACCCGCTCAGCGGACGCTCCAGGGTAAGGCGTGGTGATTGTCCCGTAACGTTCAACCAGGGTCGGATCTTCCTGGCGCCCCAGAGAGAAGAATGCGCCCAGACCTGCAGCAATCAGAAGGACGATCGCGAGGATCGTCAGGCGATGATATCGGTAAAACAGCGTGGCCATTATTCAGCCTCCGCGCCGGCTTGAAAGGCGACCAATTGGCCGGCGGTCACGCGCTGGAGACCGGCAGCCAGAATGTATTCGCCATCAGCAACCGCACCGCGCACAAACACCCGCTCTGCTTCAACACGGACGGTTTCCACGATGCGAGCCTCAAGCCGGTAATCATCCGCCTCCGGTTGCAGGATGAAAACGGACCACAGTCCGCGACGACTCTCGGACAACGCATCCGTCGGAACCCAGAATCCATTGGTGCCGACCGGGGTCTCTACGACGAGACGAGCGATCTCACCAATGATCACCGACTGGTCTGCGGGAATGTCAAAAATGGCGGAGACCGTTCGCGTCTGGCGGTCCATGAGGCCTGTATCGGAGCGGAAGATGGCGGAAAACATGCCGCTTTCGCCCTCAAATCTGTAAGACTGACCGTCAACCATCGACCCGATAACGCTGGCGGGTAGTCCGATCCGAACTTCCCGTACGCCGGTCTCAACCAGCTCCAGCACCTGTGCCCCCGGTGCCGCGATGGCCCCCTCATCGCTGGTCCGAGCGGTGATGACACCGTCATAGGGGGCTTCGAGAACGGCGAGATCAAGTTGCACGCGTATGGCGTCCGCCGAGGCCGCAGCAGCGTTCTCTCTCGCGCGCGCAGCATCGGTCGAGGTGACAAGCTCGTCATATCGTTGACGCGAAATATGACCGCGTTCGAGCAGAACCTGCTGGCGTTCCTGCGTATCCCGGGAGAGCGCCGTCTGGGCAGCGGCCTCCCGGGTCTGAGCGTCTGCCGCAGCGATTTGTGCTTCCAGCGTCCGCGTGTCCAGGCGCGCGAGCGGCTGCCCCGCTGTAACCTGATCGCCTGTGTCGACCAGAATTTGCTCAATCCGCCCCCCTTGCTGGAAGCCCAGAGCGCTTTGTCGCGCTGCAGAGACAACCCCGGGGAAACGCTCTTCGATCAGCGCATTGTCCTGATAATCGACCCGATAGGCCGCGACTGGCATCGGCGGCGGGGAAGTCTCCGCGAGATTGGCTTCTGCACGCCAGCCGGACACACCAAATACGCTCGCCGCCAGTACGACCGCACCGACCGCGACCATCGCCCCGGCACCAATCCGAAACCGTTTCGCCAACATGAGACTATCCTTCGCTCAGAAACCGAGACGATAGATAGTGACTCAAACTTGGTTTGAAAAGTGAACGACGTTTACTTTTTTCCGCATAACAACTATGCGCTAGAGCATAGGCCGCGCATGATCACATCCGTGTGGAAGTCGATAACCTCTTCACGCGTGACATGTTCTGAACCCGGCATGCCGGAGGGAAAATCGTCCAGACAGACCATCAGGTTCGTCAGGCCATGCAGGCTCGCCCACACCGATTTTGACGCCACGTGCGGATCCATCTTCCGAAATGCGCCTTCCTCCATGCCCTGTGCAATCATGGAAACAAGTTTGGATTCCGCTTGATAGGCCATCTCCTCCTCGGAGTGGACATGCGGTTTCATCCGCGCCGAGGCAGAGAAGGCCATGATGTAGTGATTGGGCTCCTCCAGACCGGTCTCGATATAGGCCTTCACACAACGTGCACAGAGCATTGAGGTTTCGCCGCCCTCTTCCATTGCTTCATGAATGCGTTTGAGAAGGCGTTCGAAGAACAGGTCACGGATGGCTTCAAAAAGGTCATCCTTGGACGAAAAATATTTGTAGATGGCAGCCGGGCTGTAATCGATCGCCTCAGCCAGGCGGCGCATCGAAATGCCCTGCTCGCCGTCACTAGAGAAGATCGCTTCAGCCGCATCGATGATGGCTTCGCGCACCTTGCGGCGGCGACGATCAGCGGGCGTGTCATCATCGATGGAGATTTCTGCGTTCATGACCAATACTACTCCCCCCGGAGCCCTTTTGTCGAAACACTTGTCAGCCCTAAGATATAACGAGCTACGAAGTGTTTGGTCAAAGATACTGATATTTTAGGGAAGAAAACCTCATAATGAATGAGATCAACCTGCCTGATTTCCCCCAGCCCGGCGAGCGACTCGCCCCGTCATACAAATCGGATGAAGCGCTGGAACTTCTCACACGCCGTCGGTCAACACCGGCCATCGGCCTGTCGGAACCGGGACCGGATGCCGATCAGGTACGCCATTTGCTGGGAATTGCCGCTCGCGTTCCCGATCATGGCAAGCTGGCGCCCTGGCGCTTCATCCTTTTCGAAACCGAGGCCCGCACCAGTTTTGGCAATGTGCTTGGAAAGGTCTGGTCGGCCAAGAACAACGACGCCACACCGGAGCAGATTGATTTCGAGCGCAATCGCTTCAATCGGGCGCCGCTGGTGATCGCGGTAATCTCCTGCGTCACCGAAAAACACGCCATCCCGGTCTGGGAACAGGAGCTATCGGCGGGCGCAGCCTGCCAGAACCTGCTGATCGGCGCGTCAGCTATGGGCTTCGGTGCTCAGTGGCTCACCGAATGGTATGCATTCGACCCGGATGTGAAAGACATGCTCGGCCTGCGCTCGGGCGAGCGAATTGCTGGCTTCATTTACATTGGCACGACAACGGACGAGCCGGTGGAACGCAAACGCCCCGCGGCTCACATCGCACGCTGGAAGGCCTAGCCGCGACCGCGATAGGGCGCGACGCCCTGTTCGGGGATCCACACACCGGCAGGTGGCTCGCCAGTGGCGAAGAAGACATCAATCGGAATGCCGCCGCGCGGATACCAGTAACCGCCAATGCGAAGCCATTTCGGATTGAGTTCCTTGACCAGGCGCTGGCCGATCATCGTCGTACAGGCCTCGTGGAAAGCGCCATGATTGCGAAATGAGCCGAGGTAGAGTTTGAGCGACTTGGATTCGACGATCCAGTCCTGCGGCACATAGTCGATCACCAGGTGCGCGAAATCCGGCGCGCCGGTCACCGGGCAGATCGAGGTGAATTCCGGGCAGGCAAAACGGATCATGTAGTCCGCATCACACGGATTGGCGACCCGCTCCAGATCGGCCTTTTCCGGCGTGTCGGGCAGCGGGGTGTCGGAGCCCAGCTGGCCCAGCACAGTGTAGCGATCATCAGTCATGGCCGGGGAGTTAGCCCTCCCATGGCCGAAGGGCAAGCCCCTCAGCCTGCGGCAGGAGCGGCCATGCCCTCGATCACATCACCCCAATCGGGATTACGATCCGCCTGGGCTTTCAGGAAGGGGCAAAGCGGGACGATGGTGAAACCCTTGGTACGGGCCTCGGAAATGATATGGAGCGCCAACGCCTTGCCCACGCCCATGCCCTTGAAGGCGTCCGGAACGCCGGTGTGATCGACGATGATGCGGGTCGGACTGATGCGTGAATACGTCATCTCGGCTTCTTCTGCACTCCCGGGCAAGCGGGCAACGTAGCGGCCCTTATTGCCGTTTTCCTCGAGCGTGATGGTCAGATCCGTCATGCCGGCCTCCTCAATTCATGTTCTATCAGGAAGATATCCCGTGATGACGGTTTGATTATCCTCTATTTGGGAAAAACTGACTATCCGCGCTCAGACTTCCGTCCCCTCGGCCACGGGCACCTGTGTTCGTGAGAAGACCTGGCGGATGGTAAAGCTGGAATGCAGGCGCGCCACGCCCGGCAGAGCCGACAGCACTTCGCGGTGCACGCGCTCATAATCATTGGCATCCCGCACGAGCACACGAACCAGATAGTCGGCCTCGCCACTCATCAAGTAACATTCCATTACCTCCGGCACATCCTCGACCGCGTCCTCAAAGCCCTGCAGCGTTTCGCGTTTCTGGTTGTCCAGCGTAACCTGAACATAGACGGTGATGCCGCGCCCCAGCGCTTGTGACGACAGAATGGCGACATAACGATCAATCACGCCGCTCGCCTCCAGCGCCTTCACACGGCGATGGCAGGCCGAGGGTGAAAGGCCGGCGCGCTCCGCCAACTCTGCATTGGTCAAACGACCATCAATCTGAAGCTGGTTGAGAATGGCGATGTCGACGGCATCAAGACGCATGAGAGCCCCGGATAAAACTTGCTGGCAAAGACGGATTTGTTCGTATATATCACCGCCAAACTCGAGATGAGCGCAGCATTCTTCGCCCACTCTCGATTGAAAGTCAAAATATTTCGAAATCGGTTCGATTTTCTGCACAAAATCGCAAATCCAACCGGAATGAGGAAAGACAGCGGGAGAAAATCATGCGCATCGGTGTCCCTAAGGAAATCAAGGTTCGTGAATATCGTGTCGGGCTGACGCCCAACTCAGTTGCCGAACTGGTTGGCCACGGCCATGACGTTGTTGTTGAAACCACGGCGGGTCTTGGCATTGGCTGCTCGGACCAGGACTACATCGACGCTGGCGCCTCCATCCTGCCGGATGCTGCCGCCGTGTTCGAAGCCGCAGAGATGATCGTCAAGGTCAAGGAGCCACAGCCGGTTGAAACGGCGATGCTCAAGCCACACCACATTCTTTACACCTATCTCCACCTGGCCCCCGATCCGGTCCAGGCTGAAGGTCTGCGCAAGTCCGGCTGTACGGCGATCGCCTATGAGACGGTGACCGACAATGAAGGTCGCCTGCCGCTGCTGACGCCCATGTCACAGGTTGCCGGCCGCATGTCCGTTTCTGTCGCCGCGCATTGCCTGCAAAAAGCCCAGGGCGGCCTCGGCCTGATGCTCGGCGGTGTACCGGGTGTCCTGCCGGCCAAGGTCGTCATCATTGGTGGCGGTGTTGCCGGAACCCATGCCGCAGAAATGGCAATCGGTGCCCGCGCCGACGTGACTGTCTTTGACCGCTCCAATGCCCGTCTCGCCGAGCTGGACGTCCAGTTCGCCGGTGCAGTGAAGACCGCCTATTCAACCCAGGCCGCGCTTGATGCAGCTGCGCGCGATGCTGACGTCGTTATCGGCGCAGTCCTGATCCCGGGTGCAGCAGCACCAAAGCTCGTCACCAGGGCGATGTTGGCCGAGATGAAGGATGGCGCGGTTCTCGTTGACATCGCCATTGACCAGGGCGGCTGTTTTGAGACCTCCAAGGCGACCACGCATGACGATCCGACCTATGTCGTCGACGGTGTCGTTCACTATTGCGTCGCCAACATGCCGGGCGCCTATGCCCGCACCTCCGCCTTCGCTCTGAACAACGCGACCCTGCCATTCGCCATCGCGATCGCGAACAAGGGTGTGGAGAAAGCGCTCAATGACGATGCCAACCTGGCGCGTGGCCTGAACGTGGCCGGCGGCGAGATCACCTACAAGTCCGTGGCTGACGATCTGGACCTGCCCTACGCCAAGCCGGAGTGGCTCAGCTCGATTTAGGGGTGCCACTCACCCGAGAATCATAAAAGCGTTACGAGGCCGGTTTAAACACCGGCCTCTTGTTTATCTGCGCCGACGGGGCCGATCCGTGACACAACGTTATGACCTGGTGATATTCGACTTTGACGGCACGCTGGCCGACAGCCTGACCTGGTTTCGAACGGCACTGGCTGATGTTGTCGACAAACACGGCCTCCCACCGATTTGCGAGGAAAAGGCCGAACGCCTGCGCGGCATGTCTCCCAAGGCGATCATGGACGACCTTCAGATCCCGGCCTGGAAACTGCCCTTCATCGCCGCCGATGTCCGCGCCCGTGCCGCAGAGAATGTCGACAAGATCCATCTCTTCGACGGCATTTCCGAGGCCCTGCACGCCTTACATGCACAGGGCATCACGCTCGCGGTGGTGAGCTCCAACGGTGAAGTCGCCGTCAAGGAAGTTCTTGGACCGGAACTGACAGATCTCTTCAGCCAGTTCGCCTGTGGCGCAGCGCTGTTTGGCAAGGCGTCCGTCTTCCGCAAGGTGATCAAGAAAGCCGGCACCACAGCTGACCGCACGCTGTGCGTCGGCGACGAAGTCCGCGACATCGAGGCCGCCCGCGAAGCCGGATGTTCGGCGGCAGCTGTCGACTGGGGGTTCGCCACCCCGGAGATCCTCTCCGACAACGCGCCGGACTACCTCCTCGACTGCCGCACCCAGCTGAACGGGTGCGTGGAAAATCAGGCCTCGGGCATTCGCGCCAGCTAAGTCGCGCTGCACCGGCTTGCCGCGACAGTATTCGACATCGTCGCGTCCTGGAAACAAAGCTGGAACGCATGATCTCATCATGCAAGGGCAGCGCTATCGCCCAGTGCCGGACCCCGGCCAGCCTGGGCGATCACGAAAAATGCTCGGGCGAGCATTGACTAGCCGCACAGCCGCGCCTTTGTCTCCTCATATTCCGCTGCCAGCTGGTCGATGTATTCGCCGGCGCTCTGGATGGCCTTGACCGAGCCGATGCCCTGGCCGGACCCCCAGATGTCTTTCCAGGCCTTGGCGTCTGAACCGCCACCTGAGCCGAAATTCATGGCCGACGGATCACTTTCCGGCAGATTGTCCGGGTCAAGACCGGCCTCTTCGATGGACTTGCGCAGATAATTGCCGTGCACGCCGGTAAAGAGGTTGGTGTAGACGATATCCTCGGCGCGACCGTCGACGATGCCCTGTTTATAGGCCTCCTCGGCGCGCGCTTCCTGCGTCGCGATAAAGGCAGAGCCGATATAGGCATAGTCCGCGCCCATCGCCTGGGCTGCGAGCACACCACCGCCAGTCGAGATGGATCCGGAACACAGGATCGGACCGTCAAACCATTCGCGTGTCTCGGCGATGAAACCGTAGGGAGACAGCGCGCCGGCATGCCCGCCCGCACCGGCAGAGACACAGATGAGGCCCGTCGCGCCCTTGTCGATGGCCTTGTGGGCAAAACGCTGGTTGATGACGTCGTGAAGCGTGATCCCGCCCCAATTATCGACAGCCTTGTAGACGGCCTCCTGCGCACCGAGTGAGCAGATGACGACCGGCACCTTGTACTTCTCGCACAGGGCCATGTCCTCTTCGAGGCGATTGTTGGACCGGTGCACGATCTGATTTACGGCAAACGGCGCTGCCGGCGCGTCAGGATTGGCGCGATTATAGCTCTCCAGCTCGGATGTGATCTGGTCCAGCCATTCGTCGAGCTGGCTGACCGGCCGCGCATTGAGCGACGGGAATGAGCCGACAATTCCGGCCTTGCACTGGGCGATGACCAGATCGGGATTGGAGATAATGAAAAGCGGCGCGCCAATCACCGGGATGCGCAGCTTGCCTTTCAGGATATCGGGTTCGGCCATGTCTCTCCCCTTTTGAGTATATCGACCAGTTGTTCGACGGCTTTGGTGCCGCTCGTGTTGTGAACAGTGTTCAGATCGACGTTAGCCACCGGCCCGGCACCTGTCGAGAGGCCCTCTGACATTGAGACCGACCCGTCCGTTGCGCACATTTTGTTCGCGCTCGAAGGAAATCGGACTTCGCGTGCGCAAGATATTTGCTGCAGATGCGAGCAAACCTGCTCTATCGGCGTGCAGTTTCGTGGGCACCCAAAATAATTCTTAACGCTTGCTTGACGATTTCGGTCGCGAAAACCCCTCTTGAAGACGCGGTGTCTTGTCGGGACCGCGATCTGTGACTGCTGGCGGCGGCCGACGTCAGCTTTTTCACCGATCATCGACAGGACACCGCTAAACGCCAAAAGGCGAACCAAGGGCGACAGACCCGCACACAGATCCATCCGACGACCCCGCCGCAGACGTTTTGGCTGCGGTTTTGGCGGCGATGACCGGGGATAGCCCGGCCTCACAAAACCCAGCTCCGCACGCGGGCCGGCCTTGCCGTGACCCAAATACGCAGCGCCTCGCGCTGCACCCGCAAGACTATGGAGGGTACCATGTGGGAAAACAAAAGAAGCTGGCGCACAAAAGCGGCAGTGATCATCGCGGCAGGGCTTGGGATGGGGCTTTTGACCTCAGCCAACGCCGCCGCCGAGGTGTCCGAAGAGACAGCCTTTGTATTCAACACCCTGCTCTTCCTGATCGGTGGATTCCTGGTGATGCTGATGGCTGCCGGCTTTGCCATGCTGGAAGTCGGCTTCGTGCGCACCAAACACGCGGCGGCGATCTGCCTGAAGAATATCGCACTCTATTCGATCGCAGGCATCATGTTCTACCTGGTCGGCTATCAGCTGATGTATGGCGGACAGACACCCTATTTCGGCATCCCTGAGATCTGGGCGCCGTCCGAAATCGCCTCTGATGAAACCATCGACCTCTCGACCGGCTATGCCGCAGCATCCGATTGGATGTTCCAGATGGTCTTCGTGGCCACGGCGGCGTCCATCGTCTCCGGCACCATTGCCGAGCGCGTGAAACTGGGCTCCTTCTTCATCTTCGTCATCGTCCTGACCGGTTTCATCTACCCGATTCAGGGCTCCTGGGAATGGGGTGCTGGCTGGCTCGACAGTGAGTTCGGCTTCTCCGATTTTGCGGGCTCCACACTCGTTCACTCAACCGGTGGCTGGGCCGCTCTGGCCGGCGCCATACTGATCGGTGCACGACGCGGACGTTTCGGCCCGGATGCAGTTGCCATGCAACCCTCGTCACTGCCGCTGGCCACACTGGGCACATTTGTACTGTGGTTCGGCTGGTTCGGTTTCAATGGCGCGTCTCAGCTCGCCATGGGCTCTGCCTCAGACGCCGTCGCGATCTCGCAGATTTTCGCCAATACGAACATGGCGGCCGCTGCCGGCGTGGTCACCGCTTACGTGCTCTCCCTGATCCTGGGTCGCGGCAAGGCCAATCTCGCCTATTGCCTCAATGGTGCCCTGGCCGGCCTGGTGGCCATCACGGCGGAGCCTCTGACCCCGACCATCACTGAGGCCATGCTGATCGGCGCTGTCGGCGCGGTTATTGCGACCTTTGGTGCGAAATTCCTCGAAACTGTCCGCATTGATGACGTCGTCGGCGCCATCCCGGTTCATCTGTTTGCCGGTATCTGGGGCACGATGGCGGTACCGCTGACCAATGGCGATGCAACCTTCTACGGCCAGGCCGTCGGTGTCGGTGCAATCGGTGCCTTCGTCTTCATCACCAGCTTTATCGTGTGGCTGGGACTGAAAATGACCCTGGGCATTCGCCTTTCTGCCGATGCCGAAACAGTGGGCGGCGACCTCTCCGAACTCGGCCATGCCGCCGGCGCGGTCTTTGTTCCAGAGGGAAAGGACAAGGCTCTGGCCTGATCCAGGCCATGGCGGACACGGCCCTGGCAACGACAGCCAGGGCCATCGCCGACACGACCAGAGCCTTGGTGAAAAACCAATCGCCTGAACTCGCCGGCGCGGCTCGCCGCTCGGCACCCGTAACAGGACCATCACGCAGACGAGCCCCAATCGCCCGACGCAAGCCAGGCGGCCGGGTCTCGGCACCAAAGTGATCCTGAAATTTGATCGAATACTTGAAAACAAGGAGTTAGTGGGATGATCAAACACATCGCAACAGCAGGCCTCCTGGCCATGACCGCAACCAGCCTGGCCAGCGCCGGAGACATCACGGGAAATGTCGGCCTCACCAGCAACTATATCTTCCGCGGCATCACGCAGACCGATGACGGTCCGGCCATTTCCGGCGGATTTGACGTCGAAAAAGGCGGCTTCTACGGCGGCATCTGGGCCTCCTCCGTCGATTTCGGTGACGACACCACGATGGAGATGGACTTCTACGGCGGTTATACTTTCAGCGCGGGCAGTTTCGATTTTGATGCCGGCGCCATTTATTACGCCTATCCGGACAGCCCGGAACTGGGTGGCAACAGCCAGGATTTCCTTGAGCTCTATTTTGGCGGTTCGCGTGAATTCGGTCCCGTTGCCGTAGACGCGAAACTGTCCTGGTCGGATGATTTCTATGCCGGCACCGGCGAAGCCCTCTATGTCGAGATCGGCGCAGCCATCGAGATTGTCGAAGGCATCACTGCGGACGCGCTTTTCGGTTCGAGCTCGTTCGACGATCTGACAGGTGCAGATTACGAGGACTGGCAGCTGGGCGTTTCCGGCGAAGCGCTGGGCGTGGGCTGGGACGTTCGCTACCATGACACGTCTGAGTTCTTCGGCGACGCGCTCGTCTTCTCCATCTCGCAAAGCTTCGGCGGATAACCCTCCCGGTCGAAGAGTGGCGGGGGGGTTTACGCCCCCGCTACACCTGTTTCCAGACCGGTTTGAGCCATTGCCCGTCCGCGTCGATCACCTCGCCGGCCTCCAGCACCGCCATCATCGGCGCGAGCGCTTCGCGATAGTGTTTCCAGCGATCAATGGATGAGGAATAAAGTGGCTGGCGCACTTGCACCGAACTCGCCGTGGCCACAGCAACATCCTGCTGATGGAAGTCCAGACAGGCCTCCTCCCACGCAAGCCCGCAATGCTCCAGCAGACGGCGGGTCTGCCCCTCCTGGTCAGCGATGATGTCCTCGTATCCGATTTCCATGAACCGGTCGGCCGGCAAATGCTCGCGCCAGAACCGCATCAGGCGATCAAACTCCAGGAAATACCGCGCCGTATGCTCCAGAGAGTATGCGTAGTTGTAGTATGAAAAACTGGTCGCAAACAGCTGTCGGTAGTTGCTGAGGCACGTGTCCAGTGGGTGGCGACGCAGGCAGACAATGCGGGCATTGGGCAAGGCCGCGTTGATATGCCCCGCGAACATGAAGTTCAGCGGCATCTTGTCGGTGAAACGCCGGGCCTGGCCGACCAGATTATCGGTGCTCTTTTCGTAAGCCTCTCCCAGAGCCTTCAGATCGACCTGCCAGCCCGCCTCAAGCGTGGCAGCGTCCATCACGAAACCGCCCGGTGTGCGAGCAAGGCGCTTGAGCTGAATGGAAAAGTTGGACAGCTCGCCAGCCATCTCGACCGCGCTATGCGCACCCAGGATCCGGTCGACCAGCGTGGTTCCGGTTCGAGGCATGCCCACAACAAAGATCGGACGCTCGCTGTCATACCCTGCCGCTGCTGGCTTCGCGGGCATGTTGGCGGCGGCAGAAAAGACCGCGCGATCGTCACCCGTCTCGTGGGCGACTTCCTCGCTCTTCTTCGTTTTGGCGCGGTGGAGCCAGTTCATCGCAGCCGGATAGTCCTTGCGATCCTCGCAAATCCGCGCGAGCGCATGCCCGAGATGCAAGTCGCTTTCCGACGTGCTCGATGTTTCGATCGAGTGCTGAAGTGTGTCCTCCAGCGCAGCGTCGACGAAGGTCTTGCCCAGTGAGACAAGCGCCGAACTGGCCTTGTAGAGGTCAGGGTGAATTGAAAGCGCCTGCCGATAGGCCTCCGCCGCGCCATCGAAATCACCCGAAAACTGACGCGAAGCGCCAAGATTATAATAGAAATTCGCGTCGCCAGGGTTTTGCGCGACAGCTGTCTCGAACAGCTTCACCGCCTCGGAATGAGCTCCAAGCCGCGTCAGAACAACACCGATGGTGTCAAAGGTCAGTGCATCACGCGGACCGCAATCCATAGCCTGGCGCACTGCCGGCCACGTCAGGTCCTGCCGGTTTATGCTCAACAGGCACCGCGCGCGATGGGCATGATACCGGGCATCCTCCGGCTCCAGCGCGATCGCCCGGTCGAGCACCTCGGCGGCCTTGCCGGGATTGCCATGTTCTACCGCGATCATGGCGAGGACAAAAAACGCCTCCGCATCAGGACCGTGTTGCTGCAAAACCGTCATCGCGGCCCGATGTGCTGCTTCGAATCGACGGGCCGACAACGCCGTACGCGCCGAATCAATCAACGCGGCTTTTGGACTATTCATTTGGCTAATAGCTCCCAAATCGAGCATTCAAGAGAAAACTGGTTGCAAGATCGCGCCGAAGGCGTGTTCCCGATGCAACATCTCGTCCACAAACGGGCTTCAATGACAATTTTGCAACGTTGAATAATTGCATTCGCATGTCGACTTTGGCCAAATCTGTGCAGCTTTTGCTGGAGGAGAGATCAAGCATGTATTCGGCTAAACAGGGCAAGTCGCTAAAGCACCGTCTGACGACGTCTATAAGTGCCTTTGCTATCCCACTAACTTCACTCGCCTTGGGCGCTGCCGCCCAGGCCCAGGACAATTCAGCCAGCGAGGACGTCATCGTCGTCACGGCGACCCGGCGCGAGGAAACTGTCCAGGAAGTTCCGCTGAACATCGCTGCGATCGGCGGCGAGCAGATCCAGGAACAAGGCTTCAGTGAACTTGCTGACGTTCTCGCCTTCGTCCCGGGCATCAACATCGTTGACCGTGGCGGCCGCCAGGGCAATCCGATCATTGTCCGTGGCCTGAATGCCGACCCGATCAATTCCGGCGACGGCAATAATGACGGCGGCGGCACAGTGGCGACCTATCTCGGCGAGATTCCGATCTTCATCGACCTCAAGATGAACGACCTTCAGCGCGTGGAAGTGCTGCTTGGACCTCAGGGCACACTTTACGGCGCTGGCACATTGGGCGGTGCAATCCGTTACATCCCGAACCGCCCAGATTTCGACGAGAACATGCTCGAGATCCGCGCCGAGACCTACCGTTACTCCGAAGCGGATTCATTCTCGACCGGCCTGGGCTTCACTTTCAATCGCGCGATTTCGGATAACTTCGCCGTGCGGGGTTCTCTGGACTACCTCGATGATAGTGGCTTCATCGATTATCCCTTCGTTGTGAGCCAGATTGGCGTTTCCAATCCGGATCCGGATTTCAGCAGCCCGGCGGACCGGGCCGCGAATTTCTCGCCGGTCGAAGACGCGGATGGCGAACAGGCTCTCTCTGGCCGTATCGCCGGTCGGTGGGCGCCGACAGACTATTTCGATGCCACATTCACCTATTACTTCCAGCAACAGGACATCGAAGGGCGCACGGTTTCCTCTCAGCGTTCGACAGTCCCGGCGCGCCCCTACGAGGCGGGATTGCGTGTGCTTGAGCCAATCTCTCGTGACAACGAGTTGTTTGCGCTGGAGATGACGATTGACCTCGGCTTTGCCGAGCTGACGTCTGCCACAGGCTATGGCACCTATGAGGAAGACGGCCAGCGCGATCAGACCGATCTCCTGATCTCCCTGGAATACTCCTATGAGACCTTCCCGAGCTTCACTGCGTTTACGCACGAAGTGGGTGAAGACGACTTCTTCAACCAGGAGGTCCGTCTTGTTTCGACGGGTGACAGTCGCTTCAACTGGATCATCGGCGGTTATTACAACAAGTCGAACGTTTCGGGCTCCTCCAGTGAGTTCGTTCCGAACTATGTCGACTACGTCAATGCCGCGCCGTTCAATTTCGGCCTGTCCAATCAGCCGGGTGGTTTGGAGTATTACTCGACCTCCTACACGCAGCTGACCGAGCAGGCCTTCTTTGGTGAACTCGGCTGGGATGTCACGGACCGCCTGACAATTACCGTAGGCGCCCGACACTATGACTACGAGCTGCAGTCAGTCTCGACGGTTGATTTCCCACTGTTCGAAGCCGTGCCATTCCAACGCATGTCGATCTCCGAGATCCGCGATCTCGACTTCGACCCGGCGCTGTTCCAGGCGGATGATGGTGTGTTGACCAAGTTCAACATCGCCTATGATCTGACAGACAACATCCTGACCTATTTCACCGTTTCGGAAGGCTATCGGATTGGTGGCTCCAACGGCCTCGGCCCCTGCCCGGCCTTTGATCCGCTTGCTACTCAGGGTGCCTGCGCGCTTGCTCCGGGACAACAATACGGTCCCAATCCGGGCGACATCGCTGAGTTCGACGAACGCCAATACGGTCCGGACCAGACCACCAATAACGAGCTGGGCTTCAAGACGACCTGGCTGGACGGGGCTCTGACCTTCAACAGCGCCTTCTTCTTTGTTGAATGGGAAGGCCCGCAAGTCTCCTCGGCAACGGTGAATGCCAACATTCCAATCACCGTGAACGCCGCTGGCGCGGAGTCTACAGGGGTGGAATTGCAAGCGGCCTGGCAGGTCACGCCCGAATTTGGCATTCGCGGTACCTTCAGCCGCACCAAGTCGGAGCTGACCGAGGATGTGCCATTCCTCATCCGCACCATCACGCCTCCGGGCTTCGGCACGGCATTCGAAGATGGCCAGGCGGGCGACCGGCTGCCGGGCTCGCCAGAGAACCAGTTCTCGGTCTTTGCTCGATACGAGCAACCGCTGCGGAGCGGCAATATCCTGAACTGGAACGCCGGCCTGACACATCAGGGTGATGTCCTGACCCGCACGGGCGGACGCGGATCCAGTGTCACGCTGGACAGCTACACCCAGGTCAACACCTCCGTCACCTACGAAGCAGAGGACTGGCGCGCGACCTTCTTCGCGAACAACCTGTTTGACCAGTATATCGAAACGGGTATTCGCGGCACGCCGCTCTCCAACCAGACGGTTAACGGCCACAACGTGCGTTCGCATTACGCGAACGTCGCTCCGCCGCGCACCGTGGGTGTTCGCTTCAGCCGTGTTTTCGGTGGATAAGCGTTTGACATAAAAGAAAAAGGCCGCGCAACAGCGCGGCCTTTTTTGTGTCTGGAAACCTCAGATTATCGCGGTATCTCAACCTCGCCGCCATCCGGCGGCGCATCGACATGCGCCCACATATATATCGCGAGCCAGGATCTGTAGGGGCGGAAGCGTTCGGCTGTTCGGACCGTCTTGCGGCGCTTCGATGTCAACTTTTCCAGCGTCTTGCGGGCAGCAACATCGCCGTCCGGCCAGATATCCTGTTCGCCGAAATAGAACATGTTCATCATGTCGGCCGTCCAGGCACCCACACCCCACAAAGTGGTCAGGCGCGCGGCACGCTCTTCCGCCGTCAGCGGTTTGAGCGTAGCGATGTCCAGGCCGGCCTCCAGATGCGTGCGGGCGATTCCCTGGATCGTTTTCACCTTGGCATTGGACAGGCCGCAGGCGCGCAGCGCCACACCATCACAGGCAGCAAAATGGTCGACGAGAGATTGACCGTCCGCACTCTCCACCACCCTGGCCCAAATGCTCTGGGCCGCCTTGACTGAAATTTGCTGACCGGAAATCGCCCGGCAGAGATATTCCGGAAACGGAAGCTCATCCCGCCTCCGGAAATCCTGCGGTCCAAGGCGGCGCAGCGCCGCCGCCAAGGCCGGCGCAAAGCCGTCAGCGACCGCGCTGAGATGGGTATGAACCAGGGTAGCCGTCATTCGGCCACCCTAGAAATGCCGCGCAGCGCGGTCCAGCCTATCGAGCCAGAAAATCGGGCATACACGCCGCCGCCCGGCTCCCCGGACAACCATTGGCTTCGTATCGAACCAGAATTTCGTCCGGCCCATAGGCCGCGACCGAGAGCCCGTAAGCACGAAGACGGTCCATGACGGCCCGATGGTTGAATGGCCCGTTCAAGAAGGCGTAAATCTCCGAGGCTGTTCCGTCTGTTCGTTCATCGAGAAACTCCAGCAAGGATGGGACGTCCCACGCAGTATCCGCGTTCTCGTACAGCTCGCGCATGACAGCTTCATAGCGACCGGCGCCATGGCGAAAGGACAACTCAGCGTCCAGGATCAAGTGAAACATGGCGCCACCACCATACACGAGCTGGCGATGCCGCTGCTTTTCCTGGCCAGCCTCTCCCAGATCAAGACCGCCGCTCGCAATTCGGCCAAGGAAAAAGCGACGAATCTGGCCCTCGGTCAAAAACAGCAATTCATCTTCGTCGATCTGTCCTGAACGATAGAGGGTTTTCCCGGTGAGATAGTCGGTGCCGCCCTCGTTGAACCATTGCAATTCCCAGCCATTGATCGCGTGAACTGCAATCCCGAGCCAAGCATGTAGCGCTTCATGCGCCAGGACCCTGCCCCACATGAGCTTTTCGCCCATACGAATGGGCGCAGGCATGCGCTGTCCGAAACTATTGGCGAAAGCCCCGCCGTCAGTAATCGGGTCTTCGCCAAACACCACGAGATATCGGTCCATCGGCGCCGAGCCGAACATCTCGACGTAACGACCAACGCTATCTTCAAGCAGCTCTTGAAATACGCGGCCCTGTTCTCTCAAGCCTGACTGCTCCAAAATCGTGACCCGCATCCCCTCGAAATCCGCATAGTGCGGCTCAAGATCTGGGCCGGTCACGAAGATATTGCGCAGAAACTCGGTCAGGTTTGCAGCGCGGAAACTCTCTCCATCATCGGTCGCCCAGCCTGAAACTGTTTGCCAGTTTCCGGGGACGTCCATTTCGACCTCGAATGCGCATCGATCCCATGAATAATCAGCGACCATCACCGGCGACCCAACGAAGTAGAAGGAGTCATCGAACCGGTATGCGATTTCTTCCTTGCCGATATTCCAGACCGCACGATCATGGTCGGCAAGCAGGTCATATTGTAGGCCGACAACATCGCTGCGGCGTTCTTCCTGGACATGCCATGTGCCAAAGCCCTGGTATTCCATCTCCAACAACTCGCCAGTGCGGGTGACCGCATGCAGATTGGAGATGAAATCCACCTGACCGTCCTGCGTCCCCTCAGCCTCGCGCCAACCGACGTCGAAAACGCCGTTATGCATCGTAAAACTCGCCTCGACCTGAAACCGATTATCCTCGACGTGACGAACCGTATAAGCGATCGGGGATGTGCCACACACATCCTCCTGGGCGTCCGCCTGTGCCATGCCCGTTGTCATGGCCAGCATGGCCGTGGAAAGTATTACCATCGTGGAAACTCCTTGGATGTGCCGCACACTTATCGAGTTGATGCCTGTGGACGGCGCCTTGGATGCAAGGCGAACCATCTGCCGCATTGGGACTCTACATAACCCCGCCTAAACCTCCGCCTGTGTTACAAATTGTTCGTCATACATCTTGTGCCCTGCGTCAGGCCTTGCTCGCGCTCGCCCTTCTGGCTGCCGGGACGCAGGCCGCCTTACCCCAGGGCTGAATGTTGCAGCACGACGGCCAGGACGGATTCGTTTCGGTCGTTTTCTGTTCCGCCGGCCTGGGCGGGCAGACGCGCTGGCTCAAGCTCTCAACCGGAGAGATCGTGGAACGCGATACCAGCGGGCGTTTCGTCGAGCTCCGGTCCCTGAACATGGATCTTTATCGCTCGTCTTCTGGATTGATACCGGCAGCGCATCCTGATCTCGACTGCCTCACATCGAGCAGAACCAAATCCTGAAGCAGTGGTGCGGGCGGCCGGACTTGAACCGGCATGACCTTACGGCCGGCAGATTTTAAGTCTGCTGCGTCTACCAATTCCGCCACGCCCGCCGAACCGGTGGCGCGATCCTACACACTCGCCTTGGTGGTTCCAGTCGCAGTTTCAGCGACCTGCCGACAGTTAGCGTAACCATAACGCGCACGGCCGCTCTCCAGCCAATCAAAACTGGTCGTGTCTCACCACCAGCACACCTAAAAGCGTTGCGATTGCGCAACACGCTCACAAAAACTCGTTGCATGTGAAACTATCTGAAACACGAAGTCATATAGTCTTTGTTGTTGTTTTTTAAATATTATTTCTATGACACGCCGGGGAATATGTCTGAAAAGTTCACGTTCGCGTCAATTGCGTTGACCACAGAACACGCGTCACAGTCCGCACGTGCTCGTGACGCCGGATAGAGCCAAATCGTGACCATAAATCCGGCATATACTCCTAGGGGACATGCAATGAAAC